>DATHAW010000055.1:0-14378 GCA_035296465.1 Spirosoma sp. | reverse complement strand
AGGATCGGGTAATTCCGTTTATCGAGGGCGTCATCCGTGTGTTCGACCGCTATGGAGAACGGGTGAAACGCCACAAAGCCCGGATGAAATACCTCCTCAACGACATCGGGCTGGAAGAGTTGCTCCGGCGCGTGGCCGAAGAAACACCCGCGTTACGCCAAAAAGAATTTACCGTTCCGACGACGGGCGAGAATACCCTGCCTGCCGTACCGGATTTCATTGCCACGCTGACCGACCGGGCCGCCGTCGAGAGTACTGAAAAATACCAGGCCTGGCGCAAAACAAACGTTTTTGAGCAAAAGCAGGCTGGCTGGTATGCCGTGCAGCTGCGGGTGTTGCTGGGCGATATGTCGTCCGACACAGCCCGGGCACTGGCACAGGTTGTGAAGCAGTACGCAGCCGACGATATTCGGGTCACGGTCAACCAGGGCTACCTGCTCAGGTTTGTGCGGCTTGAAAACTTACCCGCCATCTTTCAGGCACTCGACGGATTGGGCCTGGCTGAGCCGGGGTTCGACACCACGGCCGACATTACAACCTGCCCCGGAACCGATACGTGCAATCTGGCCATCTCGAGCAGCTACGGCATCACGCGCGCCCTGGAGGTGCTGATGCGGGAGGAATTCCCGAATATAGTTTTCAACGATGACATTAAGATCAAGATCTCGGGCTGCATGAACGGCTGCGGGCAGCACTCGGTGGCCAACATCGGCTACCACGGCTCGTCGCTGAAAAACGGGGCCTACGTTCTGCCCGCCCTGCAAGTGCTGCTCGGGGGTGGCTTCAATGGCAAAGGCGAAGGACTTATTGCCGATAAGGTGATTAAAATCCCGAGCAAACGCGGACCCGATTCCCTGCGGATCTTATTGCGTGACTACGAAGCCAATGGGTTCGATGGTGAATACTATTCCGATTACTACGCGCGGCAGGGTAAGAATTATTTCTACCAGCTGCTCAAACCCATCGCCGATTTGAAAACCCTCGTCGATAGTGATTACATCGACTGGGATCATACGGAGCAGTACGTAACTGAAGTCGGTGTCGGCGAATGCGCTAGTGTCTTGATCGACCTGGTAGCTACCACCCTGACCGAAGCAGGTGAGAAACTAGGCTGGGCGCGGGAAGCAATAGACGAAGGACGCTGGGCCGATGCCATTTACCATGCTTACAATACGTTCATTACCGGCGCGAAAGCCGCCCTGATGAGTCGCGACATTCCGACCAACACACAGCATGGCATCGTCAGCGACTTTGACCGTACGTTTGCTGGAGAGCTTGATTTTCACCAAGCCGAAGGTGACTTTAAAACACTGGTATTCAGCATCAACAAGCAGGAGCCATCCGAAGCCTTTGCCCGCCAATTTATAGCCGAGGCCGAAGCGTTCCTACCCGCCATTCAGGCGTACCGCGAAGCACAGATCGAACGGGAAGGCGCGCCTGAATTGCAGGAATTGAGCCAGGCGCACGATAGCTAACGTAATGCGTGAAAGAGTTGGGATCTTCATCAACCACACTTTCACTCTTTTGCTTTTAAAATATGAAACTCACACTCGTAGGGGCCGGACCCGGCGACCCGGATCTGATTACGCTGAAAGGCATACGTGCGCTTCAGGCCGCCGACGTGGTTATGTATGACGCCCTTGTACATCCTGACCTACTCGACCACTGCCGCCCCAATACCCTGAAGGTGTACGTAGGAAAGCGCCGGGGAGCCTACTCCTGCATGCAGGAAGACATCAACCCGCTTATCGTGCATTATGCGCAGCAGTACGGCCACGTGGTTCGCCTGAAAGGGGGCGACTCGTTTGTGTTTGGGCGGGGGTTCGAGGAAATCGAATTCGCCCGGCAGCATGGCCTCGAAACGGCCGTTGTTCCGGGCCTGTCGAGCAGTTACGCCGTACCGGCCTCGGCCGGAATTCCCCTGACAACCCGCGGCCTTTCAGAAAGCTTCTGGGTCGTAACGGGTACCACCAAAGCAGGACAGCTATCCGCCGATCTCCGGTTAGCGGCTCAATCGTCGGCAACGGTGGTCGTCCTGATGGGTATGCATAAGCTCGCCGAAATTATGGCCGTCTTTGCCGATCACGGTAAGGCCAGTACGCCGGTCGCCATTATCCAGAACGGTACCCTGCCCGACGAACGATTCGTACTGGGTACAGTAGGCAGCATTGAGCAGAAAGCCGCTGACGGTCGGATCGATAACCCGGCCATCATCGTCGTTGGCGACGTAGCGGCCCTGGCTCATGTTGATCTGCAATCGTTTAGCGGACGGAATGTCGTTCTGGCGAACCCTTCTTAACAAATCAGCACGGTTCACTCGCCATTGTACCCTTTAGTCTACTAAAAATCCGCCCTCACAGATACCTGTGAGGGCGGATTTTTGTTTGTGTCAGATCAATTACTTGTGATATCGTAGCGAAATTTATCAGGGCATTCAGCTTTGGACAAGCGACCGCCCACACAATGGCGGGGCGACCCGCTTCACGGGTGCGGGGCCAATTAGCGTGTTAACAGGAGCAGAATATACCACATTAGCGGACCGGTTTTATTTATAGCTTTGCCGTTGACCTCCGTTACAGTGAGCGGAAACGGTACACAGCACCGACGGACCGGCTCAGGAATTTCCCGGTTTTGAAGACTTTTTCACTGACGATTAAGCAGATTCGGTAAAATTACCCACTACCACAGCAAACTGCCATGATAAAAAAAATACTCCTGATTGACGATGATGAGGATGAGTTTTATCTGATGAAGGATACCCTGACCCAAATAGATAAAACCATTCATTTCTCTAGTATCCAAAGCCCGGAGGAGGTGGCGAAAGGAGGAAACTGCCCTGTACCCGACCTGCTTTTCCTCGACATCAATATGCCGGTGCGGGATGGGTTTGAATGGCTGCGGTTAATCCGTCTAAAGCACCCGGCATTGCCGGTTGTGATGTACTCGACGGGTAATAACACGACAATAGTAGAAAAAGCATACGCGGCTGGTGCTACTTTATACTTTGCCAAACCGCACGATTTGACCCAGTTTAAGCAGGATTTACAGGCCTTACTGCAACTGGACTGGAGCCGGCCCGAAGCGGTAACGGCAACCTTCAGGCACGGTAGCGACTAACACCGTGCCTGCGGTTGATGATGGTTTATTTTTTGATTTTCCGTCGTTTTCTTTACGTTCCCAATCCATCTTTTTCCGCTTTTCATTATTTCAACATGACAGACCTTTCTAAGGACGCTATGCTATCCGCTTTGCCGCTTGCCGGTGAAATGGGTGGCCGTATCGAGCAGTTTGACTGGTCTGCCACCTCACTTGGTTCCATTGGTACATGGACTGCCCCGTTGAGGAATAGTGTAAGTACAATAACAGCTGCCCCTTTCCCGATGGCTATATTCTGGGGGAAAGATTACATAACCGTCTACAATGATGCGTTTGTTAAGATACTTGGTGCAGGAGGCAAACATCCGGCTATTTTGGGGATGCCGCATGAAGAAGCATTTGCCGAAACACAGGATTTTGTAAAGCCCTTATTTGATGCCGTTTACAACGAGGCAAAAAGCTTTCGGTACGAAGACCAACTGGTGCCCATTTATAGAAATGGCAAGTTGGATGATGTGTACTGGACATTCAGCTACAGCCCCATATTTGACGATGCCGGAAAGGTAGGCGGGATACTGGTGGTATGCAGCGAGACGACGCAAAAGGTGATGAATATTATGGAGAAGGAAGAGCAGTTCAGAACCCTGTCCCGTTATTCGCCCACCATCGTTACCCGCCATGATACCGCTAAAAAATACCTGTATGCTTCCCCGGCTATCGAAAAAATAACAGGCATACCGGCCGAACAATTTATAGGTAAGAGCTACCGGGAATTAGGCCTGCCAACCGAGCTTTGCGATTTTTTTGATAAACAGCTGGACGCCGTTTACCTGTCAAAAAAGATGGATTGCGTGGAGTATTATACGCCTGACAAATCTGCCTACCTAAGCACCCACATTATTCCTGAATTGGATACGGACGGAACTATTCGCTCGACAATCAGTATCTCTAGCGATATAACCGCTCGTAAAAATGCAGAAGACGAACTGCGATATCAAAAATCATTACTCGAAAGCGTTACGGCCAATACGGACTTAGCCCTGTTTTTGATGGATGAAAAGCAGTATTGCATTTACATGAACGAAGCCGCCGAAAAAATGACGGGCTTCAGGCTGGAAGAACTAAAGGGCAAACAGCTTCACTACTACGTACATCACACGCATCCCAATGGGCGGCACTACCCGCTGGAAGAATGCCCGATAGACCAGGCCCTGCCGACTGAAAAACGAATGAAGGGCGAAGAAGTGTTTGTCCACAAGGACGGCCGCTTTTATCCGGTAGCTTTTACGGCCAGCCCAATCTATATAGACGGCAAACCGATAGGAACCGTCATTGAGGCCAGGGAAACAACCGAAGAAAAAAAGAAGGAAAATGAGCTGCTGCAGGCAGTAACGCAACAAAAAAAGGCATTTGCCCTGCTGGAAAGTTTGCTGCAAAACGCGCCGGTTGGGTTTGCCTTTTTCGATAAGGAACACCGGTACGTACGGATAAACGAAACACTAGCTGACATAAACGGCATATCAGGAGACGAACACATTGGCAAAACAATTGAAGAACTGCTGCCGTCAAATGCAAAGCTGATAGTACCCATCCTGGAACAGGTGATGGCTACCAAAGAAGCAGTGACCAATGTAGAAGTAGCGGGCTACACGCCAAAAGAGCCCGATGTTGAACGGTTTTGGCTGGTGGGTTATTACCCGGTTTTTGATGCCACCGGCAATGACGTAGACTACGTAGGGGTAACGGTTGTCGAAATCACGGACAGAAAAAAAGCCGAACTCGCCCTGAAGCAAAGCGAAGAGCAGTTCCGCAACTTCAGCAACAACATTCAAAACCTGGCCTGGATTGCCGATGGCGACGGATGGATTTACTGGTATAATGACCGCTGGTACAACTACACCGGCACAACTCTGGAAGAAATGCAGGGCTGGGGCTGGGAAAAAGTGCATCACCCCTACCATATCGATCGCGTGGTGACATTTGTTAAAAATGCCTGGAGCAAGGGTGAAGAGTGGGAATTAACCTTTCCGTTACGGAGCAAAACAGGTGAATACCGATGGTTTCTTACCCGCTGCTTACCCATCATCGGTAAGGACGGAAAGCCGACAAAGTGGATTGGTACCAACACTGATATCAATGAGCAGGTAGCACTGCAAAAAGCCCTTGAACAAAGCGAACGGCAATTAAAAATGGTAGCCGACTTTTTGCCCCAGATTGTTTGGGCTACCACCGCCGAAGGCTACCACAACTTTTACAACCAGCGGTGGTATGAGTTTACGGGGCATACGAAAGAACAGTCACCGGGCGAAGGATGGTCAACGGTGCTGCACCCCGACGATGTTGAACGGACACAGGCGGTCTGGGGCCATAGCCTCCAGACCGGCGACCATTACCAGATTGAGTATCGGATGAAACGGGCCGATGGCGAATACCGCTGGCTGCTGGCCAGGGCCATCCCGTTCAAAAACGAAACGGGCGAAATCACCCGGTGGTTTGGCACCAGTACCGACATACACAGCCAGCGGTTGGCTGCTGAGCTGCTGGAAGCCAAAGTAAAAGAACGAACCAAAGAATTGCAGGATGCGAACGACACCCTGCTGCACCTGAACGAGGAACTAACGCAGTTCAACTACATCACGTCTCACGACCTGCAGGAACCACTGCGCAAAATCCAGGTGTTCACCCAGCGGGTAGAGCATAGCGACTACGATAACCTGAGCGAAGGGGCCAAACGAGATTTTCAGAAGATCAGAAATTCGGCCGAACGAATGCGCAGGTCGCTGCATGACCTGCTGGAATACAGCACGCTGGGCCGGGAAGCTGAATTTGTAGACGTAGACCTGAATAAAACACTGGGGGATGTACTGCAGGACCTGGAAATGCTTATTAAAGAAAAGGGAGCCATCATTCATTCCGGGACGTTGCCGACGCTGAAAGCCATACCGGTACAAATGCAGCAATTGTTCAGCAACGTCATTAACAATGCGCTGAAGTACGCAAAAGAAGGCGTGCCACCGGAGATTCACATCACAGCAGCGCCTTTTGATGGCACTACGTCATCGGCTGCCCTTACCCCGTCTATAAAGAAAGACAAGCCATACGTAGACATTGTGGTGACCGATAATGGCATTGGCTTCAACTCCAAACATGCCGAAAAATTATTTATGCTGTTTCAACGGTTACATAACCGAAATCAGTACAGCGGTACAGGAATCGGGTTAGCCATTTGCAGAAAAGTAGTCTTGCGGCATGGAGGCCATATGTACGCAGAAGGCAAAGAAGGCGAAGGCGCCCATTTTCATATTCTCCTTCCCCTGGAGTAAGGTATCAGTCCGGGGTCAAAGCGGGCCTTGTGCTCTCCTGCCCAGCGAATAATTTTGGGATCACGTCTGGTCACATATGAGCCAGTACATCCGTCACGCCCACTTTTTTCTGACCGCCGGTTGCCATATTTTTTAGGGTCAACAAACCTGTCTGCACTTCCTCCGGGCCGATCAGCACGACGTACGGAATAGCTTTGGCATTCGCGTAGTCCATCATTTTTTTTAGTTTCGCCAGATCGGGATATACCTCGGCGGCTACGCCTGCGGTCCGTAATTGATTAAGCAACGGCAGCGCCACCGTTCGGGCGCCAGGGTCAAAGGGTATAATCAAAACATGCGTCCCCTGCCCTACCCCGGCCGGAAATAACTTCAGCTCCTCCATTACGTCGTAAATCCGGTCGACGCCGAATGAGATTCCTACGCCCGACAAACCCGGCATCCCAAACGCACCCGTCAGGTTATCGTAACGCCCTCCCCCACTAACGCTGCCAATACTTACCGGTACACCATTGTGGCCATTGGCCTTTACCTCAAAAATGGCCCCTGTATAATAGGAAAGGCCCCGTGCAAGTGTAACGTCCACCTGAACTTGCGGATCGGTTAATCCATATTGACTAACTAGGCTAAGCGTTTCATTCAGTTCAGCGATACCCGATTGAGCCAGTTGGGACTGGGCGAGCCAGTTTTTAAGGCGCTCCAATGTGCCCGCTACGTCAGTTGCTTCGGCAAAAAGCGGGTCTAGTCGCGCAAGGGTCTCGTCGGAGAAACCACGTTCGCGCAGTTCATTTAGGACGTTCTCCCGGCCAATCTTATCTAATTTATCAATAGCCACGCTCAGGGTCGCTTCCTGGCCGGGTACGCCACTAACTTCGGCAATGCCGGCCAGAATTTTGCGGTTGTTGATTTTAAGGGTGAAATTATGGATACCCAGATTCCGGAACACTTCGTGGATCATGATGACAATTTCAGCCTCACACAGCAATGAATCCGTACCCACTACGTCGGCATCGCATTGGTAAAACTCCCGGTAACGGCCTTTCTGCGGCCGGTCGGCCCGCCAAACAGGCTGCATCTGGTAGCGCTTGAAGGGCAGGGGCAGGTTATTACGGTTCATGACCACGTAGCGAGCAAATGGCACTGTCAGATCATAGCGTAGGCCTTTTTCGGCAATTTTTGGGGTTAGTTTCTTAGATCCCTCCGCCAAATGGCTTGCGGTCAGGTCGACGGCATAATCGCCGGAGTTCAATATTTTATAGAGGAGTTGATCGCCTTCGTCACCGTATTTACCCGTCAGGGTCGACAGGTTTTCCATGGATGGGGTTTCGAGGGGCTGGAAGCCGAAGCGTTTGAAAGTAGCCCGAATGGTATCGAATATAAATAACCGGTTGCGCATCTGCTCCGGTCCAAAATCACGGGTACCTTTCGGTAAGGTGGGTTTTTGCATGGGACAAAATTACGGTCAAAGCCCGAAAACTCCCATCAGGCTTTTACTTTGTCGACCAAAAACACTACTTTTGCACCTGCTTTCGCCAATCTACTTATATTGAGCGACTGGCCTACATAGAACTGACACGATAAAACATACTACGATAATGGGAGTAACAGAACTAAAGCGCAAAGGCCGGCGGAACCGGGCAATTGCCACCAACAAGGTCAACGCCATCAAACAACTGATGCGCAAGCCGACCATTAAAAATGTGGACATAGAAGCCATCAAAGCTTCTTTCGCCGAGAAGAAAGCCGCCTAAGCTGGTTTGTAACTCCTCTGCAGCATTGACTACCAGTAGCGAACCTCGTCCTCAGGGCGAGGTTTTTCGTTTGCGATTGCCCCACTCACGGTCCCGTTTTTTAAGCTCCCGACGCACAAACCGACGGTAGTCCAGTTGCGCCCGAAACCGCACGGCCTGACCAAATAACGAAATGCCACCATTGATAAGGATCAGACTGTAGGTTCCCCACAAGAACCACTGCCTAAACGGAGCCCCTGTATGTTTGGCATGAGCTGCTTCGGTTAGTATGCACAACCCAGCCCCAATCAGCATCAGACTCAGCGGAGCCAGAATCAGCCACTTGGTACGGGTACTCATCCGATTAACCAGTCGACGGCCGGGGGGAGGTGCAATTTTAGGCATGGTGCAGATATTACTAACGGTTGCTCACGCATAACGTCAGGCTTCTCTATTTTATTCACCGGGCGGCAGCCTCAGGACGGGTACTCAATGGTGGCACCAGTCTCGCGGAAACCCCGGGGCTCGCGGAGTCGTTTCCAGCCCTCGCCAAAAAAACCCACGCCATAGCCCGTCAACTGCACAAAAGCCGCCACTACGCTCAGCAAACCAACCTTCAGGCTTCTTTCCTTCCGGGTGGCATCGACCAGAACCAAAAGAGAGAACACGATCAGGAAACCCAAAGTCAACCCGAATAACAGCGGACTTACCAGCGCCCAAACCGGGACCATAACTAAAAATAAGGTAAACAGGGCCGGAAAGGTGTGCACGGGCTTCACCTCGGTTGGGTAGTACCTGGAAATGTTGATGCGGGCGCGACCGAAGAACTGCAGTTGCCGAAAAAACTGCCCGAAATTAGTCCGGCGTTTGTGGTAAATAAAGGCATCGGGGATTAGGCCGGTGGTGAATCCGTTTTCGATAATTCGGATGGCAAACTCGATGTCCTCCCCCATCCGGCTCAGTTTATACCCCCCAATGGTCTCCCACACCCGTCGCGACAGCCCCATATTAAAGCTGCGCGGGTGGTAGGTGCCGCCCAGGTTTTTTTTGCTGCCCCGGATACCCCCCGTTGTAAAGACGGAAGTCATTGAATAGCTGATGGCTTTTTGCACGGGTGTGAAATCGGGATGAG
This sequence comes from Spirosoma sp., assembly GCA_035296465.1. GTDB lineage: Bacteria > Bacteroidota > Bacteroidia > Cytophagales > Spirosomataceae > Spirosoma. The sequence continues at coordinate 5,100 of DATHAW010000055.1, read as the reverse complement.
CCGCGTCGGGACCACCATAGGCATCCAGCCACCCTGTTTTGAGGTGCTGCTCAACCGTGCGGAGATAATGCGGAGGAATAAGTGCGTCGGAATCGAATATTACGAAATAGTCCCCCGTGGCCCGCTCGAAGCCAAAGTTGCGGGTAAACCCCTGCCCGGAGTTTTCCTTGAAAAAGTAACGAACATCAAGCCGTTGGGCAAACTCGCTTACTACGTCCCCGGCTTCGTCAGTCGAGCCATCTTCAATCACCAGCACCTCGAAATTCTGGTATGTCTGTAGGATTAAACTACCCAGCAGTTCGCGCAGTTCGTCGGGGCGGTTGAAGATGGGAATGATAATGGAGAAAAACATTTTGTGAATGATAAATGATGAGTTTGCCCGAGAAACATTCTTCTTCCATCATTTATCATTCGTTCAACGCTTCGGTCATACTCTCCTCATGCGCCAGGATCACCTGCCCAACCAGTTCATCGGTCAGGGCCGTCGAAACAAACAAGCTCTCGAACTGAGAGGGCGCTAAATAAACACCCCGTTTCAGCATGGCGTGAAAATACCGGCCGAACAGGGGCACATCACAGGTTTTGGCATCGGCAAAATTGGTTACGGTGCGCTCCGTCATGAACGGTGTGAACATCGAGCCAATCTGGTTGAGGGTAAAGTTCAGTCCGGCTTTCTCAAATCCCCTACGGAACCCCGTGGCCAGTTTTCCGCCGATTTCGTCCAACCGCGTATACACCTCGGGGTGGTCATTCAGGTGATGCAGCATGGCCAGTCCCGCCGACATCGCAATCGGGTTGCCCGACAGGGTGCCCGCCTGGTAGACCGGACCAGCCGGCGACACCACATTCATGATCTCGGCGCGGCCACCATAGGCTCCCACGGGCATACCCCCCCCAATGATTTTGCCCATCGTCGTCAGGTCGGGCGTAATGCCGAAGCGTTCCTGTGCGCCCCCCTTCGCCAGCCGGAAACCCGTCATCACCTCATCGAAGATCAGAACCGCTCCGTGTTTATGACACAAGTCACGCAGCCCCGTCAGAAAACCCGGCTCCGGCAGCACGCAGCCCATATTGCCCACCACCGGCTCCAGAATCAGGGCGGCAATCTGGTTCTGATTTCTATCGAATAATTGCTCTACGGCGGCTAGGTCATTGTAAGGAGCAGTGAGCGTATCGGCAGCCGTCGCTTTGGTTACGCCCGGCGAGTCGGGAACGCCCATTGTCATGGCTCCGCTCCCGGCCGCAATCAGGAACGAGTCGCCGTGCCCGTGGTAACAGCCCTCAAACTTAATCATTTTGTCGCGGCCGGTGAATCCCCGCGCTACCCGAATGGCCGCCATGGTGGCTTCGGTGCCGGAATTGACCATCCGTACCTTCTCGACGGCGGGAACCATGCTGACAATCAGCTCCGCCATCTCAACCTCCTTACGGGTCGGGGCACCAAACGAGAACGAATGCTGAATAGCGTCACGCACGGCTTTTTCGACCGGCTCAAATGCGTGGCCCAGGATCATAGGCCCCCACGAGTTAATCAGTTCAATATATTGCCGGCCATCTTCATCATACACGTAGGGTCCTTTGGCCGATTTTATAAACAGGGGCGTTCCGCCTACGGCCCGGAAGGCCCGCACGGGGGAGTTGACCCCACCTGGAATCAAGGTTTTAGCTTTCTCGAAAAGTTCTTCGCTGGTTGTCATGCCTGAAAGAGCGAACGAGCCCCTGAGTGCGTGAACGGATGAAACGCTATTGCAGCCAGTACACTCGTTCAGTACGCGCAGGGGCTCGTTCGCTAATTTATTTTAGTGAATCGTTTACCTTCGTATTTCACGATGGGGACAACCTGGTTCTCATTGGTTTGCGAATAATCGAAACCTGACAGCAGGTAATCATCATTTGGATCGGTGCGCAGCAGAGTCCGGCTCCGAAACGGAACGCCGTTTTTGGCCATCTGCCGCCCGAAAAACAGCATCATGTCGTAACCTTCATGCGCAAAGACGGACGGAATGGTGTTTCGCTTCGTTACATACTCCTCCTGAAACTGCACGACGGGTTCACGTGACGTATCGATATAATCGGGATACAGCAGATACAGATCCCGGCGTGTAAACGTCGACGTCGAATTCCGGTAGTAGTCGAACGCACTGGCCGTGGCAATTAGCGGTCCCGACACCCGTCGACGGCTCAGGGCGTCGAGCATTCGCGCACCGTCGTCCTCATTGCTGCTGGCAAAGAAAACATGGTTCAGGGCAAGGCTCGTGGGTGGAGGAGTGGCGATTGACGACTGCGCAGCGGTCGTCGTTCCGGAAAACAGCATGGCATCGGCCATTGTCTGAGCCGAACCGCTTACCTTTCGAAAATCAAGTATTTGGTAATTCTGCCGCTTCAATTCCGCCTGATAAGCCGCGGCCAGCAATGAATCTTTCCGGGACTGACCAAAATAGATGGCCGCCCGGCGAATCCCACCACCCAGTCCCCTCACCTGTTCGGCGGCTTTGCGCGCCTGCCAGGACACGGAGGGCTGGGCCAGAAACGACAGGGGCTGGTTGGTGACCAGGTCGCTGCTAGTGGCAATGGGATTCACCAGCAACATGTTGTTCTGATTGGCATAGGCCGACACGATCCGGTTTGGCTCTGTGTAGAGCGGACCAATAATCAGGTCTGTCTGAGCAAAGGCGGGGCTGTTTACCAGTTCCAGGGTTCGGTTAGCGTCATTATCCACGTCATACGCAAACAGGTTAACGGTTATGCCTTCCTCCTGGAGTTTCGCCTTTGCCAGTTTAATGCCGTCGTACAGATCATAGACGTACTGATTGCTGCGCACCCGTTTGTCGGCATCGAAGTCGTCTAACCGAAACGGAAACATCACTGCTACGTTAAAATACCCTTTTGCACGGTTAGGTCGGGCCACCGGCACCGAGGGCCGGGTTGACGTTGTCCTACCTGTAGTGGCCGACTCGGATGTCGTGGTATGGGTGGTTACGGTACCGGGCACCCCAAAGCGGTTGGTCAGCCGGTCCGACAGTTCCAGGTCGTCTTTGTCGCTGGCGGTACGCTGAATCAGATCGATCAAGGCCAATCCAACCGGGCGGTTGTCGGGAAACTGCCGGTTGAGCTCCTTTAACCGGGCCAGATCCGTTAGGCGGCTCATGAAAGTCTGCTGCAGGTCAGCCGCTGCTGTTCGCAGGGACGGATCGCTGATACGTTGCAGATTGGTCAGGGCCTCTTCATACTGACTGGTTTCCAGGCAAACGGCCCCCAACAGATACCGGACATCATCCATCTTCCGCCAGTCGGGGAAGCGGGTCATTAACTGCCTGAGCATCAGCCGTGACTGGCTGTAGTTCTTCTGACGAAAATCGGCCAGGGCGTGGTAATAGCTGGCGTACGGAGCCAGCGGCCCACCCTGCAGAATGAGGGCGTTCAGCTCATCCTTTCCTCTGGCATAGTCGCCGGTCAGCACCCGTTGAACAGCCGCTTTGTACCGTTTCTGGGCCTCGGGCGCTACCTGCGCCCTGACGAACAGGCAACTAATTAACAGTAGTAAGCCGGTGATCAGTGATCGATAATGGGTTAGCATTCGCTTCATACGAGAGGGAATAGACAAAAGCAACGCCGTGGCGTTGCTTTTGTCCGCAATACAATACCTTGATGAGGAAATGAACACGGTACAGGCAGATTACTGCTTTTTATTGGCGTTTGTTCATTATACATTTCATTCTCATCATGATTTCTTCTGTCTGGCCTTCCGGCTGGCTTCGTCAGCCTGTTTGCGGGCTTCTTCGGCGGCTGCCAGCTGCTTTTGTAGCATGGCCTGAAAACCACCGGGTTTCTTACCCTCACCGGCCGCGTTTTTGCGCCGGTTTTCGTCCAGTACGGCTTTGAGTTTGTCTTCATCCACAAACCGCCGAATGAGCTGCTGCTGCGCGATGGTCACGACGTTTGAAATAAAGTAATAGAACGTCAGACCGGCCGGGTACGAATTCAGGACAAACATAAACATAAGCGGGAACACGTAGCTGAGGGCCTTCATGTTTACCGGACCGGGCTGCGTCGGCGTTGTCTGGTTATTAAAGTACGCAAACGCGATGGACGAAGCCGTCATCAGGACCGTAAACAAACTCAGGTGACTGCCCACGAACGGGATCTCGGGGAACCTCAAAAAGGCGTCGTAGGTGGACAGGTCACTAGCCCACAAAAACGGTTTCTGACGCAGTTCAATCAGGTTTGGAAACAGCATGAACAGGGCGAACAGGATGGGCATCGTTGCCAGCACCGGAATACAACCGTTCAGCGGGCTCACACCCACTTCCTGGTAGATCTTCATTTGCTCGGACTGCTGCTTGGCCATGTCGTCGCCGACGCGCTCTTTCATGGCATTCAGCTCCGGCTGCAACACCCGCATCTTGGCCATACTGACGTATGACTTATAGGTTAATGGCGTTAGAACCAACTTTACAAATACAACCAGCGCAATAATGAGCAAACCATAGTTGCTAATGTACTTTTCCAGGAAGTTGAAAACCGGCACAAAAAAGTACTTGTTAATTGGCTTAAGCACCGAGTAGCCTAAGTACACATTCTGGTCGAACTCCGGGGCTACGTTCCCCAGCAACTGAAAGTCGTTTGGTCCGTAGTAGAATTTATAATTCCCCTTCCCGGCTTTAACATCGGCCATCGGCAACATCACATCAGCCACGGCCGTTTTAACGGTGCTTTTGTCGGCAGGGTCAACCAGCGCCTTGAAATTTGCTTTCTCCAGGGGGGCATTTTTAGCCACAAATCCCGATAGAAAATATTTGTGCTTAATAGTAAACCACTTAACGGGCTCCTGCAGTGTAACTTCCTCGCTGGATTCACCTTCCGTGAGCTTATCGAAGTTTTCGTCAGCCGTTAGGTAATCGATCGTTGCAGCCCGCCGGTTGTTGGCAAAGTCGTTCTCGTACTGCTGCATCTTATTCTGCCACAGGAACCGAATATTATCATTAGACGCAACACTGCCAAGCCCATTAAGCTTAAGATCGTAGTCGAGTGCGTAGCCCTCAGTGGGTATCACATAAACCTGCTCTACCGACTGCCCGGGCCCTACCTCAGCCCGAAATA
>DATHAW010000054.1:0-4298 GCA_035296465.1 Spirosoma sp. | reverse complement strand
CAAACCAAGAATCAATGATTCCTGATGGGCACAAAGGTAAGAATGACTACTCGCTAACCGTCACCCGGCCTAGCTCTAATTAGCCATTCCGTCACCTAATCCGTCACCTAAGTTTTTGAAGTTATAGAAGGCTATTGATAGTCAAGTACTTGAGTGTCAAGGTTCAAGTTCGCTCGGAACCTCTAAGAAATGGATAGTTTAAGTAGTTTAGTTGCCGTTCGGCCAACGCTCCAGAGCAGTTGGCCGAACGGCATTTTTTTTCTGAACAAGCCAATGAACAAATCGTTATGTGGGCAAAATTGCAGGGGGTCTGATCACTCTAGGAGAAGACTTTATAAATAAAATTTGGCTTTAAAAATAACTAAAGATGGATTTTTGCCTATCCAGTAATCGTGTCGTACTTTTGTGGACCGGTGAGAATGCAGCGGTAATTATGGTGATCAACGCAATAAATAAAATTTATAAAATGAGTTGCTTAACCAAGTTTTGGGGGGTTGTGGCACTGTCGCTGACGTTGTTCGCGAACAGTGGTGAGACTATAGCGCAGGACTCAACATCGGCTGGTGGGGGTGGTCCGGCTACGGCAACACCAGCGGCTACTGGTGGGGGAGATGCCGAGAAAGGAAAAACTCTTTTTCTGAACAACTGTGCTCAATGCCATGCCGTAACAGAGGAAGTAGTCGTCGGTCCGGGTCTTAAAGGTATTCAGCAACGGGCACCCGGTAAAGATTGGCTGTACAAATGGATTCGTAATTCCAGTGCTTTAGTCGCTACGGGTGATCCTTATGCCGTTCAGGTGTTTAATCGGTATCAGAAGATTCAGATGCCGAGCTTTGTTAACCTGACGGACGCTGATATTGATGGAATGCTGGCTTACATTGATCAGGCCAGCGCACCTCAACAAGCTACGGTGGGAGGGGCAGGCCAGGCACAGGAACGGGGTGGCGGTGGTGCATCGGCTGAGAACGGTGGCAGTTTCGCATCAGGTCCATCCGAGTTATTCACGTTTGTTTTGGTCGCCTTATTGGTGGTAATGTTGCTGGTGCTGGGTGTATTGCTCGTAATCGTGACAATTCTTTCTAAAGCGGTTACGCCCATAGGCGTAACAACGGATGGTACACAGACTGCCGCGTCACTTGGTGAGCGCCTGAAAGTAGGTATGTCCAACGCCTTTAACAACCCTACGTTACGCTCGGTGGTTATATGGGCTTTTCTTCTGGTGGTTACCAAAGCCACGATTGATGGGGCCTATGGTATTGGCATACAGCAGGGATACGCACCCAAACAGCCAATTGCTTACTCGCATAAGCTTCACGCGGGTCAGTACAAGATTGACTGCAACTATTGCCACACCGGGGTTAATAAGGGCAAATCCGCTACTATCCCATCGGCAAATATTTGTATGAACTGCCATGGCGTAATAAAAAAGGAATCGCCGGAGGTTCAGAAGATTTATGCGGCCATCGAGACCAATCGTCCTATCGAGTGGGTGCGGGTTCATAACTTACCTGATTTTGCTTATTTCAACCACGCCCAGCACGTAAACGTTGGTAATGTACAGTGTACTACGTGCCACGGTGAAATCGAGAAAATGGAAGTTGTCCAGCATCGCTCGTCATTGACCATGGGCTGGTGTATCGACTGCCACCGCAAAACGGAGGTCAACACAAAGGACAATGCTTATTATGACAAGCTGGTTGCCCTACACCGCAAAGAGAGTAAAGAGCCACTCAAGGTAGCTAACATTGGCGGCTTGGAATGTTCAAAATGCCACTACTAACCGTATTAAACTGCCGGGCGATGGCAAGTGTATCGTGAGTTCTGCGTATGCAGTTGATTCATTACGCTTTGCAATCAGCCATTATTGATTCACAAACGCTACGCATGGAAAATACATCTAAACGGTATTGGAAGGGGGTTGAGGAAATTCGCAACGACGCTACGTTTGTTAAAAACGCCAACAGTGAGTTTGCTAATCCTGACCCAAATGAATCCCCAAATGACCTTGATAGTCTAATTGGTGGTTCAGATCCCAAGCGCCGTGATTTTTTAAAGGTAATGGGATTTGGTATGGCGGCTGTTTCCCTGGCTGCCTGCGAAGCTCCGGTTCGAAAAGCGGTACCTTACATTAATAAGCCCGAGCGGAATTATCCCTCCATATCTGATTTTTACGCGTCTACCTACGTTGATGGCGGAGATTACGCCAGCGTACTGGTAGAAACCAGAGAAGGACGGCCCATCAAAATTGAGGGAAATCCTTTATCCAGTGTAACAAAGGGAGGGACCTACCCTCGGGTTCAGGCATCAGTTTTGTCACTCTATGACATTGATAAACTGAATGGTCCCCGTCGGGGACAGACTGTTATTGACTGGGCTGCTGCCGACCGGGAGATTATAAACCAGTTAACAACGGTTTCGTCGCGTGGTGGAGCCATACGTATCGTTACGTCAACTATACTAAGCCCGGCTACTAAAGCTGTTGTAGCTGATTTTGTTGCTAAATACCCAACGACCCGTCATATCATGTATGACGCTAATTCGTCATTTGGTATGGTGCAGGCCAATCAGGCTTCGTTTGGTCAGGCTGTCATTCCATCGTATGATTTTGGAAAAGCACAGACGATCGTTAGCCTTGGTGCCGATTTCCTGGGTACGTGGATTAGCCCGCTGGAGTATGCCCGCCCTTATGCACAGGGCCGCAAAATTGGTGCCGTTGGTGGTGGCAAAAAGACAATGTCACGTCATTATCAGTTTGAGACGGGCCTGTCAATGACGGGTGCCAACGCTGATTACCGCGGCACTTACAAACCGTCTCAGGAAGGTCTGGTTGCTCTAGCCTTATACAATAAAGTTGCTGCTAAATTAGGTAGTGCTGCCATCGGTACTGCTACGGTTGACGTTCAGTATCTGGATAAGGCAGCTGCTGATCTGGCTAGTTCGCGTGGCCGGGCGCTTGTTGTATCGGGTTCCAATGATCCGAATGTGCAGGTAGTCGTCAATGCGCTCAATAATTTGCTGGGTAGCTATGGTACAACCATTGATCTAACTACGCCGGTCAACTATCGTCAGGGTAATGACCAGCAGATGAATGCCTTTATCGATGATGTGAAGGCAGGCCGTGTTGGGGCTGTGCTATTCTACGGAGCCAATCCGGTTTATGATCATCCGCGCGGTGCAGAACTGGCCGAAGCCCTGCCTAAGGTAGCTTTATCTGTTTCGTTTGCTGATCGCGCTGATGAAACGGCTTCGCTCTCTAAGTATATTACACCGGCTCCACATTACCTGGAGAGCTGGAATGATGCTGAACCCAAACGGGGCTTTTACAGCCTGATGCAGCCTGCTATTACCCATATATTCAAGACCCGTCAGCTGCAGTCAAGTTTACTGACCTGGGCCGGCCAGCCAAATGATTATCAGACATACCTGAAAAATTTCTGGCGCACTACCTATTATCCTCAGGCTACGGGTTTCAACTCATTCGATGCTTTCTGGATTAAGTGTCTGCACGATGGCGTGTTTGAGCCGAACGCAGCCCGTCCTGCTGCCGCGGGTGCTACTGCCTTCGCTGGAAATGTCGCTCAGGCCGCAACTGGTATCAGTCAGCGTTACAAGCCTAATTCTGGCATAGAACTGGCTCTGTACGAGACAGTAAGCATAGGTTCCGGTTCAATGGCTAACAACCCCTGGCTGCAGGAACTGCCAGACCCTGTTACGAAAGCGTGCTGGGACAATTACGCTGCATTGTCTCAGAAAACGGCTAACGATATGGGACTCGCCCAGAACGATCTGGTAACTGTTTTGGTCGGTAGCAAGTCGATGGAGTTACCGGTGCTGGTTCAACCAGGTCAGGCAGATAACACAGTTTCTGTTGCGGTTGGATACGGCCGGGAGAAAGCGGGCAAATCGGCTAACGGCGTAGGTAAGAACGCCTTTCCGTTTGCTACGTTGGTCAATGGCAACGTAACCTATGCCGCTGTTAATGCTAAGGTTGAAAAGGCAAGCGGCAGGCATGAGATTGCCCAAACGCAAACGCATGATACGGTAATGGGGCGCCGGGCGGTAGTGCAGGAAGCCAAACTGGCCGATTACCAGAAGAACCCAATGGCGGGTCGCTACACACCAAAGGTTGAGACGTCGGAGGGGCCAACGAATGCAGAGAATCTAACGCTCTGGCATGGTTACGGTAAGCCAAACCATTCGTGGGGAATGGTCATTGACCTAAACTCCTGTATTGGTTGTAACGCCTGTGTGGTAGGTTGCCAGTCCGAAAACAATATCCAGGTTGTCGGTCGTCAGGA
>DATHAW010000053.1:0-6519 GCA_035296465.1 Spirosoma sp. | reverse complement strand
CTTATCTTCCGTATAATCTCGTTCTCGATTAGCACGCTAACATTTTCGCGCACCTTACCCGTTTCAACATCGATCAGGTTGCCGCCCACAATCATGACCGGCTGTCTGGGCAGGGTGACGCTGTCGGGCTGGGCAGATTGTCCACGAGTAATCAGGCTACCAAACAGGAACAGGATAGGTAAATAATGCTTCATGCAGTTTTTGAATATGGATTCAGCAGTTGAATATCGTATTACCAAAGTTAACCCGTTCAGTTGTCGACATCCTTAATGGCAGGACGATTATCGTTGATTCGTTTCTCGTATTGTATGCGAAACTCGCTCAGATCGGGCTTGTATTTCCGTTTTCGCTTTAGTTCGTGTTGATAAATCGTTTGCCCAAGCTGGTACATAAACGGCTGTCCTACACTTTCGAACTCGTACTTATCGTCGTTCAGAATACCGTCGCTGTTCACGTACACCGTTGCTGTCAGCATATATTCCACGTTATTTTTGAAGTCCACTACGTATGACGCGTCGCTCAGGAAGCCATACGCCCAGCCAACTTTATTGAACACCCGAACGCCCTCCGGCAATTGATGATGCAGGCTATCCATGAAGAAGAATTTTACGTAGCTGTCATAATATTTATCCGCATCGTATTTTGGGTAGTTTGTTTCGCCGGGAAACTGCGACAGGTACTGACGCAGGAATTGATAATCGTCCGGTTTCAGGGCAAATCGTTTTTTTTCGGGTACCGACCGGGGAAACATCACCGATTGCAGCATTTGATGGAGGGCTTCGAGCGGTAGTTTATTACGGCCCGTGAAGTCGAAGGGTTGCCGTACCAGACTATCTTTCCCAACTATATACCCCTGTCCCAACGTATCGATACGACGTGCATCGAACGGGTCCTGGTTATAAGCCGCGGGCTGCTCATAAAGGGTCTGCCCGTTCTCCCCAATAAACCGGACAGGGTTGGTATGCCGGTTTTCGTCGGGCGTCATCCTGACAAAGCGGTGCGTAATACGGGTGTCCAGATAGCCTTTGGTGTGCAATGACCGGTTGATTTCGCCCTGCCCCACAAACTCATACATCCGGCTGTAGGGATCATTTTCGCTGACCAGAAACGCTTTTTTGATTAGATGAGCAATGGATGGATAGCCGCTCTGGGCGGTCGGGTCGGTCCACTGCTTCGTTTGTTTGCTATACGCGCTGTCGAACTGCATGGCCGTAAACTTATTTACCTGCGGCTTATTCAGCCGGTTTAACTTCTCCAGCGAAAGCAGCGCCAGCGGCAGTTTCACCGTTGAAGCCGGATTGAAATACTCCGTACTGTCGACCCGGAAATAGTAGTTCGTGAAGGTGGGCACATTGGCCTTATCGCGGTTGATCTGCGTGTAGATGATCTGCAGCCGATACCGCGCCGGGTGGCGAATGACTTCCTGAAAAATTGGATGTTGGTTCGCTCGGAATAACTCAGCCAGATAGGAATCGGTTCGTGCCTGACCGTAACCGCTGGACAACCAAATAGACAATATACCTATGATCCCTATTTTCATGCGTTCTTTGATTTATTGAACCAACTGAGCAAACAGCCGGGCGAGTGTTTCGGCCGGATCGGCACACAGGCCGGGATGCACCGGCGACGTTTGTACCAGCGTACTGCGGGCGGCCGTAAGCCAGCGAAACCGCGCCGGCGCTGGTAGTCCGCCAATTACCCCTCCCTCCTTTCGGCCCGCGCAAATACGCTCGAAAGCCTGCAGTCGTTCCTCTAGTTCAGCCATATCCAGTTCACACGGGAACGCCCGTAGCCGCTCCTCGGGCAATTTATACACTGTTTGCAGGAAACCCCTGGCCGAACAATACAGGATAATTCCGGCGTTCACGAACTCTTCGCGTTCCACGCGGGGCACAACCCGGATTACGGCGTACTCAAACAAGTGCTTTTCTGGCATCATTCGCAGCGTTGACAAAGATGGATGAATTGTCCAGTCGGGTTTCCAGAAACTGCGCATAAAGCCGACGCCGTTCGTCGGGCGACCCGGCGGACGGGTCGTCTGTTACCAGCCATTCGTCAGGAATGAGCCCCACAATCGACTGAATGCGGTCCGGCGTCAGCAACCGCAGGAAATCGGCATCGACAGCCTCCAGTTCGGTAGCGCGGGACAGCAGAACGTGATCTTTTATGGCGGCAAATGGACGACGGGCGAGTCCAGGCAGGGTCTGCTCGTCCCAGGGCTGGCCGGAATGGTGAAAATAGAGCGCGGCCCCGTGATCGATGAGCCACAGTTCTTTATGCCAGATAAGCATGTTGGTGTTTCGCGCCGTCCGGTCCACGTTCGTTATCAGGCAGTCGAGCCAGACAATCTCCGAGGCTAAGCGGGCATCCACCGTCGTTATGAGCGAATCGAACGTAATGGCCCCCGACAGGTAATGCAGCCCAAGGTTCAGTCCCTCGCTGGCCCGCAGCAAATCCTGAATTTCTTCGTCGGGTTCGGTCCGGCCAAAGGCCGCGTCGAGCTGGGCAAACACCAGTTCGGGTACGCGCAGGCCCAGCATTCTGGCCAGTTCACCGGCAATCAACTCGGCAATGAGGGCTTTGGCCCCCTGCCCCGCCCCACGAAATTTGAGCACGTACAGAAAATCGTCGTCGGCCTCAACGATGGCCGGCAGCGAGCCGCCTTCGCGCAGGGGCGTTACATAGCGGATGACATTAACAGTTCTTAGTTCGGATTGGCCTGGCAGCACCGGTATGCGAGTCGATTATTGGATTCCAACGCCCACCCTGAGCGCGTTGAGTTAGACTCAGCGGGAGGGCCGGGAAAATTAAGGCTAATTTTTGACAGAAAGACTGCCAGCTGCTAAGGTTACATGGTAGCAGGCGCGTTCGCTTGTCTGTTGATTAACTAACATGGCTAACCCTTTTGGTATAAACACCCGCCCACGTTCGGGCAAGGGAGCAACCGTGCAACAAGGAGCGGTCTCGTGGTTGTAGTACGAAACGGCCCCAGTCCATAAAAAAAGCCCGGAACTGTCTGCTCCGGGCTTTTCGATCGCTATTCGTTATTAGTTGGCTTTCACCACCCGCTGAACCGCGCGGCTGCGGTCGCCTTCCACCGAGAGCAGATACATACCCCCGTTCACGCTCTGGATGTCGATGGTTGTCTCACCCCGACCATTTTCGATCTCCATCGTCCACTCACCCGCCACGCGCTGGGTCAGGTTGTAGAGACGTACCTTCACGGATGACTGCTTACCGGCTCCCGTTACGCTTACCTTCAGCAGGCCGGTGGTTGGATTCGGCGAGGCTTCCACGGCCAGTTCCATCGTTGGCTCAACGGATTCAGGAGCCGCTACGCGAGGAGAGCCAGTCGAGATTGCGCCACCACGAACAACGAGGTTGCCTGCTTCCAGCGTCTTTTCGGTAGTGGCTACACCATTCCAGTTGCTGGAGAACCACATCCCCCCTCCATTATTCAAAACAGTTATGCCAATCTGATCGCTGGATCCAGGGTTTCCGTTATCAGTCATGGTTACCTGAATCGTCGAGTTACCACCAACCGAAATTACATTATTCGGATCAGTGATATCCTGAATACTGGCTTTTCCATTAAACGTAGCCTTACCGCCTGCGGAAGTGGGTTGTACTGACAATGAGGTCATGGCGTTGCCTTTCACCTGATACGTACGGAGCACACCATTCTCCATTCGGCGCAGAATGGTGTTCATATTCCCCTGAAGGTTCTTGCCGCTCTTATTGTATTTGACATTAAAACCAAAGTTATTTCTCGTTCCGGCATCACCCGCTTTTTCACCGGCCGAGTTAGTTACGATGGTATAGCCACCGCCTGTTATAAAGTCATCGAGCGGCTTAGATACGGTGATAATGGCATTATCGGCCCCATTACTGCGGGTGTACCAGCCGTCTACCACCATGCCAACAGTGAACTGTTTAGAATCAGATGCACCGATGTTAGCCGCCCAGTTCATCGTGGCTGTTCCGACTTTGGTGTCACCGCTGTTGACTAGGCCAATGGGCGCACTACCCACTGACGCCCCATCGATAAAGAACGTAACAGTTGCTTTACGAATATCGCCCGGATGGCTGTCGTAAGCCGGGTCTGTAGCAAGTATAGCCGTTATGTCCTGAATGGTAGCACTCAGTGTAACGGTGGCATTACTCGACGAGGTACCGGCAGTGGAGTAGTACAGGCTACCGGTGTATGTTACGCGAGCATCCTCTTTATTCACCGTGTACTGCCCGTTAGCAGTAGCCCGTGAATAAGCGCAGTCCGAAGCGGCCGGCGTATAAACGGCTGTGAGGGGATAGGCACCGGCCGCCTGACCCAGCACAAAGGTGTCGGGTGTTCGGGCGTCCCCATTGGCATCGGTTTGAACCGTAATGGTCTGGGTCCCCAGCGTAAAGACGACATCCTTACCCGATACCGCAGCATTTCCTTCCTCATCTTCCTGCAGTTTCACCACCAGATTGGCCCGGTCTGAATACTGCCCGCTTTGCGTACCGGCGAAGGTCAGCTTGGTCGGACGGGGGCTAACCGTTACCATCTGCGTAGTCTGAGCCGTGTTGTTGGCGGCATCGGTAGCTACCCACGTAACCGTTGTTTCGCCCATACGGAACGCGTACGGGAACGTGATGGTGTTCACGCCGACTTTGGCCACCACCGTCACCGTACCACAGTTGTCAGTAGCCGCTGGCGCCGTCAGCGTCTGGGTTGACGAACACTGCCCACGATCTGTCCTGTAGGCGACATTGGCCGCGCTGCTAATAGTAGGAGCTGTGTTATCCGTGACGTTCACTGTCTGCGTAGCCGTGGCCGTGTTACCACTGCCGTCTGTTACCGTCCAGGTTACGGTCGTCTCCCCCAGCGGGAAATCTGTTGGTGCGTTGTTGGTCACGCTGGCTATTATACAGTTGTCGGCGGTGGTGGGCGTACCTAAGCTAACCCCTGTAGCCGTGCAATTCGTGTTGGTGGTAGCGGCTACGGCCGCCGGAGCCGTTATGGTCGGATTGATGTTATCCCTTACGGTCACTGTCTGCGTAGCGGTGGCGGTATTGCCAGCCGCATCCCTCGCCGTCCAGGTTACTGTGGTGTTGCCCAGGGGGAACGAAGCCGGCGCATCGTTGGTATAATCGGTCGAAGGAGCAACCGTGGTATTGAACACGAAGTCCATGCCGCCCCAACCAGGTTGTTGAGTCGTCTGGCTGCCTATTCCTCCCGCATAACTAGCCCAGGGGTAACCAATCAACTGAAAAGTAGACGAGTTGGTAATCTCCCAGGTGTACTTCTGCCCGGTTGTTACGGCTACGCCCGGACTTAAGGGTAAAGAGGTTATAACATTGTTCCCACTGGTATATGGATTTCCTACCGCCTGCGTATAGATCAATTGCCCGCCTGTTCCTTCTCCGCTATAGATTTTCAGCGTGTATCCGGTGGTTGGATTGGAGTGCCATCCGACCATTCCTACGCCCGTTAACGAACCAGACTTACCGGCTGTAAATGATTGCCAGAAACTGGTAGCCGGTCCAAAAATAGTACCTGACTCGTTATTGACCTGATCTACAGCACTTGTACCTGCAAGCGCACAATTATCCGTAACCGTGGGTGTACCCAACGCAACACCCGTAGCGGTGCAGCCATCCGTAACGTTGACGGCTACGGCTGACGGAGCCGTGATGGTGGGGTTGACGTTATCCCTTACGGTTACTGTCTGGTTAGCCGTGCTGCTGTTGCCATTCCCGTCGCTGAACGTCCAGTGGATTGTGTATGTACCCTGCGCGCTGTATGTCAGCGGGTCCGTTGTGGTACCCGTGATCGTACCCGCACAGTTGTCCGTGACTGTCGGGGCGGTAACCGCGGCCGAACACGCACCCGTTACCTCAGCCAGAACAGGCGCTACGGGTGCCGTTACGTCCCTGGCGGTCAGGGTAACGGTCCGCTCCGTGGTATTGCCCGCGGCATCTCTGGCCGTCAGGGTCACCGTAACCGTGCCGTTATGGGCCACCTGCCGGGTGCTGCCCGCCAGTGGACTCTGGGTGATGGTGGGGAGGCCACAGTTATCCGTAGCCGACGAACCCGCAACCAGGTCAGGAATGATTATGGAGCAGTCGGCCGACAGGTTCACGTCCTGAGCAGCGGGCACCGTAAGCGAAGGGGCGGTGTTGTCTGCTACGCTGACGGTAATACTCCGGGATGCCGTGCAGCCTTCAGGGCTCGTTGCAGTAACCGTATAGGCCGTGTTGGCACTGATGGTAAAGATTCCGGTGCTGTTGCTTACGTTGCCGGGGGTTAACACGTACGTATACGTAGTGGCAGCCAGCCGCCCATTCGCAAACCGCCCTCCTCCAGAGGTAGGAACCGAAGCGGTAGCGGTTAGGGTCGTCGTTCCATCGGGACATTGAATACTGCCCGCCGAAAGGGTAAGCGTCAAGGCGCCTGTCGGCTCGGTAACCGTGATACTCGCCGAGGTCGCTAGACAAGTGCTGCCATCGCTGACCGATATGGTATAATTGCCCGCC
>DATHAW010000052.1:0-4271 GCA_035296465.1 Spirosoma sp. | reverse complement strand
TCCGCAGCAAAATGAACACCTTTGGCACGGAAGTGTCCGAAGGGCTGACCAAAGCCATTAGCCTGGCCGAGAAAGATTTCCGGGGTCTGGTGGTTGGTAACGATTCGACAGAAGCGTTTTCGGCCGGAGCTAACCTGGGTATGCTCTTCATGTATGCCGTGGAGCAGGAATTCGATGAGGTTAATCTGATGATTGCGCAGTTTCAAAAGCTCATTATGCGCCTGCGCTATTCGGCCATACCGGTCGTGGTTGCCCCGCACACGCTCACGCTGGGCGGTGGCTGCGAAGCGGTCCTGCACGCCGACCGGGCCGTAGCACACGCCGAAAGCTACATTGGTCTGGTGGAAGTAGGCGTAGGCCTGATTCCAGCCGGGGGGGGCACTAAAGAGATGGCCGCCCGCGCGTCGGATCTGTACCAAACGGGCGACCCGGAGCTGAACATTCTACAAACGATATTCATGAACATCGCCACGGCGAAGGTGTCGACATCGGCGCATGAAGCCCGTGAGATGAATTACCTCCGCGCGACCGATCAGATTGTGCTGAACCGCAGCCGACTGATTGCCGAAGCAAAACAAGCCGCCATCGAACTGGCGGATAATGGCTATACGCAGCCTAAAATGCGAACGGATATTAAGGTGCAGGGCCGAACGGGCATTGCGCTGTTCAAAGCGGGCTTAACGGCTATGCGGATGGGCCGCTATATTTCGGATCACGATATGAAGATCGCTGACAAGCTGGCTTACGTCATTTGCGGGGGCGATTTGACGTCTCCACAGACCGTATCTGAACAATACCTGCTCGATCTGGAACGCGAGGCTTTCCTGTCGTTAACGGGTGAGAAGAAAACACTGGAACGTATTCAGAGCCTGCTGGCCGGTGGAAAACCTGTACGGAATTAGCGAAAGAAAAGTTTTTGAAAAAAAGTAATCTGCCGTTGTTGATGTCCTAATTCAAACATCAACAACGGCAGATTACTTTTTAAACCCATACGGATCAAGACTTTCGACGGGCATTCAGATACCCCCGCACAACGGTAAACGTGGTGATGGTCAAAAAGAAAATGATGATCCAGTGAACATAATTGATGATCCACGGAAATTCCACCCCAAAATAGTAGCCGCCCCCCACCAGTACAATGACCCAAATGGCACCACCTACGATGTTATAGATCATGAAAGAGCGAAAATTCATGTGAATTAGCCCGGCCAGAATGGGTGCGAACGTGCGCACGATGGGCAGAAACCGGGCTACGATCAGGGCACTCCGGCCGTATTTCTCAAAAGCTATCCGGGTATTCTCAATGTATTTCTTTTTGAAAAACAGCGACTCCTTTCGATTCTGAATCTGCTCGCCAAAATAGTACCCCGTAATATAGCCAACCAGCGACCCCAGCACAGCCGCTCCAAATATACAACTGAGCAATAACCAGAGTGGTACGTTCAGCGCCTTGGTACCGGCAAATACGCCCGCCAGAAACAGCAGGTAGTCGCCGGGCAGAAAGAATCCAAAAAAGATACCGTTCTCGACGAAAATAATGAGCGTAATCAGCACTAAACCACCCGTACGAATAATCTCCTCAGAGTTGAGCAGGTATTGAAAGAAGTCGATGATTTGATGCATAAAGTGATGCAGACCGGCGGTCTGCCAGTATCAAAGAAAGTTACGTGAGCGATTTAGGTAACGTTGATATCCTGTCCGCTTTACATATGCTCCGCCAGTTCGAGCCACCGGTCAGATTTTTGGGCAACAGCCTGATCAATCTCTTCAATTTCCCGTGCCCAGGCTGATAGTTGTTGGTGATGCCCACCCCCGTTCAGCAAGTTCGTAATCTCGGTTTTCCGTTGTTCCAGCGTTTCTATTTCGGTTTCGAGTGTCTCATACTCACGAATTTCCCGGAAAGATAGTTTCTTTTTAGCTCCATTTGCGTGGCCATTAACGGGTTCCGTTGTAATCCTGGGCGCGGGTGCTTGGTTCTGCAGAACCGTGCCAGCAGGCCGGGTATCGGCGCGTCCGTCGGTGCGGGGTTTGGCATCGCGCCATTCACGGTAGTCGGTGTAGTTACCCGGATAGTCACGCACTTTGCCCTCACCTTCCATCACAAAAACGTGTTCTACCAGTCGATCCATGAAGTATCGATCGTGCGTCACAATGAGAACACAACCGGCAAAGTTGAGCAGGAAATCTTCCAGTACGTTCAGCGTCATGATGTCGAGGTCGTTGGTTGGCTCGTCGAGAATCAGGAAGTTCGGGTTCTGTACCAGCACGAGCAACAGTTGCAGCCGCCGTTTCTCGCCCCCACTCAGCTTGGACACAAAATCGTACTGTTTGGGACGGTCAAACAAAAACCGGCTCAGCAACTGCGTAGCCGTGATGGTATCGCCGTTGGCAAGTTTCATCACTTCGGCTACGTCCTGCACTACGTCGATAACGCGCTGATGCTCGGGCAGGTCCAGTTCGGTTTGGGTGTAATAGCCGAATTTGACTGTACCGCCCGTTATAATTTTACCCGAATCAGGACGTAGTTCGCCGGTGAGCATGTTCATGAGCGTGGTTTTGCCCATTCCATTTTTTCCAATCAGCCCCACGCGATCGGGCCGTTTGAACGTATACGTAAAATGGTCGAGCAAGACCTTATCGCCAAACCGCTTACTCAGGTTTTCGACCTCCAGAATTTTGCTTCCAAGCCGGGCCATGCGGAGGTTCAGATCGAGGTCGCCGTCCGATTTTTTACCACTTGTTTTTTCTTTCAGGTCTTCAAAGGCATCAATCCGGTATTGCGCTTTGGTGCTCCTGGCTTTGGGTTGCCGGCGCATCCATTCCAGTTCGCGCCGGAAGGTATTACGGTCTTTAGCCAGTTCCGATGCGGTTGCCAATTCCCGTTCTTCTTTCTTCTCCAGAAAATAAGCGTAGTTGCCTTTGTAGGTGTACAACTGCCCATTATCCATCTCGGCGATCTGGTTACAGACCCGATCCAGAAAATACCGGTCGTGCGACACCATCAGCAACGTACCATTGTTTGTTGTCAGAAAGTTTTCGAGATACTCGATGGCCTCAAGGTCGAGGTGGTTGGTCGGCTCGTCCAGAATGAGCAGGTCGGGATTCTGAATCAGCACCCGTGCCAGGGCCACGCGTTTTCGCTGCCCACCCGATAGCGAACTAACCGGCTGCTCGATGTCCTGGATACCAAGTTCGCCGAGAATCTGCCGAATTTGGGCTTCGTAATCCCAGGCTTCCAGTTTTTCCATATCGGCCATTGCGCGTTCTAACCCTACGTGGTTTTCACTGGCAAGCGCAATTTCGTACGCCCTTACGGCATCGAGTTGAGCGCTCTCACCTGCCAGCACGGCCTCCATTACGGTCAGTGCATTGTTGAACTCGGGTTGCTGATCGAGGTACCCGATGCTAATGTCTTTACGCACACTCACGAGGCCCGCATCGGGTGGCATGGCCCCGGCCAGAATGGATAGCAACGTAGTTTTGCCAGAACCATTGGCTCCAACGATAGCAACTTTATCCCCCCGGCTTAGTCCAAACGTGAGGTTGCGAAACAGCGTACGGTCGCCGTAAGACTTGGTTAAATTTTCGGCTGATAAGTAATTCATTACAATACTTTAATTGCAAAAGGATAACGCAGATAGTCAGGATTGATCGGGATGAAATCCGTTAACATCTGTGATGTCTATGTCATCTGCGTTCCGATCACAAAGGTACAACAAAGGAAATCGTTCGTACTTTTACCTGTCAACGCATACCGACTCCTTTCTTACTAAACGAACAATGCGCCTGAACCGTTTCCTGCTGGCCCTTGCCCTGACGACTGCAACGGCAACCTTTGCGACTGCTCAGTCCTCAACAGCGGCTAAATCCTATACCCAGACCATTCCGGGCAGCAACCAAACGTATGTCATGGTAGCCATTCCGGGCGGAACGTACCTGATGGGCAGCCCGGCGACCGAAAAAGGCCGAAAAGCCGACGAAGGCCCACAGCATAAGGTGACGATCGAGCCATTTTATATGGGGCAATATGAGGTCACGTGGGATCTGTATGACCTGTTTGCCTTTACGAATATGGAGAAAGAGATGGCAACCAAGTACAAAGAGTCCGACGCTAATCTGGCTAAAACCGATGCTACCACCCGCCCCAGCCCGCCCTACGTCGACATGTCGTTTGGCATGGGAAGGGCGGGGTATCCAGCTATCAACATGACCCAGTACGCGGCCATTAAATTCTGCGCCTGGCTCTACGCCAAAACGGGTATGTTCTACCG
>DATHAW010000051.1:0-2499 GCA_035296465.1 Spirosoma sp. | reverse complement strand
GTTTGGCTGGGTTAATGCCCGTTTTGGATCACCACTAACGAGTGGAAGCGTAAAGACATCGAACAGTGTTGAATCGGCGAAGGTGATGTTGTCTTCCCGCAGGTTGATCGTCGAACCGGCCCGTTTAACAAGCCACGTTCCGCGCTGGTGCAACCTAACGAACTGCTCCACCTGCGGATAATCCTGCTTCAGTGTTGGTCCGAGCGGATCGGGCGTTACGGCCATTTTCATGTCGGTGCCGCCGAACCTAATATCCGCATTGATACGGTAGATTCGGTCCGCTTTCAGGTTGTAGCGGTCGTAGCTCAGTTCGTCCGCTACGTAGAGCAGGATGAGCAGGCAGCACGCTAATCCCAGCGCCAGACCAAAAACGTTGATCGCTGTAAAACCCACTTGTTTGCGCAGGTTGCGAAAGGCAGTTTTAAGGTAGTTACGTAGCATGATGGTCTGTTACGTTACTCGCTTCTTAATGATTTGACAGGATTCGTGAGGGCGGCTTTTACACTTTGGAAACTCACCGTCAGGAGTGCAATGCCCACCGCCAAAAGACCCGCCCCCGCAAACATCCACCACTCAATGTCAATCTTGTAGGCAAAGCCATTTAACCACCGGTTCATGGCATACCACGCAATGGGCGAGGCAATGACGATGGCGATCAGCACCAGGCGCAAAAAGTCTTTGGAGAGCAGGGCAACTATACTGGCCACACTGGCCCCCAGCACTTTGCGAACGCCAATCTCTTTGGTGCGTTGCTTGGCCATGAAGGTGGCCAAACCGAACAGTCCAAGGCACGCTATCAAAATGGATAGTGATGTGAAGAGACCAAAGAGCTTACCGAAAATCTGTTCCGAACGGTATAAATCAGCAAATTGCTTGTCGACCATCTGGTATTCAAATGGCCATTCGGGCGCTAAATGCTGCCATTGAGTTTTAAGAAACTCCAGCGAGGCCTGCATATTTTCAGGCTGCACTCGTACGACAATACTGGAAAATTCACCCGGCGTAATATGTAGCACAACGGGTTCAATTTTCTGGTGCAGCGATTTATAGTTGAAATCACGGATAACGCCCACCACTCTACCCTGCTTTATCGAATCGGCGGGTGTTGGACTGGGTTCCCATTTGCGCCAGGCGATCTCTTTACCTATCGCGTTTGCTGGCTGGCCCCACCCAAAGGTTTTGGCTGCGGTTTCGTTGATGATATAGCCTCCTTCTGCATCGGCCCCAAATTGCCGGGAGAAATTGCGTCCCGCAACCAGTTGCATACCCATGGTGGGCACATAGTCGTGGTCGACAAGGAACATATTCGTGGAAATATCCTTGTCGCGCCCCGGAATCCGGATGGCGTCGCCGGCAAAAAGGCCACCCGGAATGCCATAGCAGGCTGTTGCCGACTTAATGTTCGGATTACGCAAGAGCTCCTGTTTTATGCTTTCATAGCCCTTTCGCATGGCGCTGGTTCGTATTGGCAAGATAACGACCTGCTCCCGGTTGAAGCCTAAATCCTTCCGCTGGATGTATTTGAGCTGGCTGAACACGATACCCGCTCCAATGATGAGCGTAGTTGACACCGCAAACTGAAGCACAACCAGTGTTTTACGGAGCGAATACCCTCCACCGTTGTTATTCATCACATCGCCTTTCAATACCTCGATGGGGCGGAACGCCGACAGAAAAAAAGCCGGATACATGCCTGCCAACAGACCGACTAGCAGGGTAGTTGCCAGAATACCGACTATGAACGTTGGCGTGAGTATGTCCAGCAAGGTCAGGTGCTTACCCATCCACTCATTAAAGAGACTGAGCCAGAATTGGGCAACAAAGAGAGCTACCACCAGGGCCAGAATAGTCAGCAGTATGGATTCGCCGAGAAACTGCCGCACTAACTGGCTCTGTCCGGCGCCAATAACTTTGCGCAGCCCAACCTCCTTCGCCCGTTGCATGGACAGGGCGGTCGACAGGTTCATGAAGTTGAAGCAGGCAATCAGCAGGGCAAACACCGCAATGACGGCAAAGGCATAGATGTGATTAATGTTCCCTTTTCTGACAATGTCGTATTCTAAATTCGACGACTGGAGGTAAATGTCGTTGAGCGGTTGCAGCCGGGCCTGGTGACGAACGCCTGTTTTTTCCCAATCAGCTTTGGTTTTTTCAGCCATAAAAGCTGACAGCTTAGGCTCAAAAGCAGCCTGATCATACGCTTCCTGCAATACAACGTACGTATAAAACTGCTGCCAGCCCCAGCTTTCTAACCGCTTTGGCTCTACTATGGATTTCATTGTGCCAAACGAGCCGATACAGGTCGCTTTTAGGCTCGAATGCTCCGGTACGTCCTGCATGACACCCGTAACCCTCATTTTTATTCCCCCGCCTACATCCAGTGTTTTATTGAGCGGATTCTCATTGGCAAAATACTTCCTCGCTAATGTTTCACTAATGACCAGCGAGTTAGGCTCGGCTAAGACCCTGGACGGATTGCCCTGAGTCAGCGGAAAGGAA
>DATHAW010000050.1:0-11550 GCA_035296465.1 Spirosoma sp. | reverse complement strand
CGGCGGGGAGCATATCCAGCACCACAATATCAGGCAGAGCATCGTTGTTGATGTCAGCAATATCCACGCCCATGCCGTTGTGCGTCTGATGTTTCAGGAGATGAGCCGCCTGATTGACGAAGTTCGGGTTTCCAGCACGCGGCTGGTTCATCCAAATCAGGTCATTTGACAAAAAATCGTTGGCGCAATAGACATCCGGCCACCCATTGTCGTCTAAATCGCTTACGCACAGGCCCAGTCCATACCCCTCCGTTAGAATTCCTGCCTGGCGGGAAACGTTTTTAAAATGGCCGCCCTCATTCTGATACAGGCGATCCGTACCTGGTGCTTCTCCGTTCAGATGTTTGGGACGCAGGTTGTTACGACTGGTGGTTTCGAGCGCGTTGGTGAGCAAATAGCAATCCAGGTCTCCGTCGCGATCGTAGTCGAAAAATGCGGCCTGCGTACTATATCCTGTATCGTTCAGCCCGTATTCTGCCGACCGTTCGGTAAAGGTTGGCACCGCACCGGCGGTTAGAGCATCGGGCGAGAGACCGTTGTTGATGAACAGCTTATTGGCTTGCTGCGGGGTCTTGGCGGTCCTGCCTGCTACACATACGTAGATGTCGGGCCAGCCATCCTGGTTCACATCGGCCACGCTCACGCCCGTACACCAGGCATCGGTGCCCGTTTTCGACTGAGCCGTGATGTCCACAAAACGAATGGATTCGTCGGAACCCGACGCTCCAATCCGGGACCTTCCGGTCCTGTTCAGGTATAACCGACTGGATACCTGATTGCCGGCAAAATACAAGTCCTGCTTTCCGTCGCGGTTAAAATCGCCTACCCCTACCCCCGCCCCGTTGTACATATACTCGAAAGTGAGCGCGTTGAGGGAATCCGTTTCGGTAAGCCGGTTGGCAAACGTAATGCCCGTTTCGGATGAAGGCAGTTGCCGAAATAGCTTGTTACTGCCCGTCCGGCTGCTAAGCCAGCCTGTCAGGACCAGCAGCGTGGCCCCACCTCCCCACAACAGATATGATTTCATGACCGTAGGGTTTAGCAGGATGCCCGAATTTGTAGTTGCAGGGGTAGCGAATGAGGGACCGCGCATGGGCCGGATTGACCGCTCAGAATCTGGGCTACCAGCCGCCCCACCTCTACCGACGGATGGGCAATAACGGATACGCCCCCGGCCAGCAAACGCGTGTAGTCGTCCTCCACAAAACTCACAACGCCCAGTTCCTTCCCCAGCCGGAAACCGGTACGCTGGCTATAATCCACCAGCGCAATAAGGTGGCGGCTATCAGCCACAAAATAAGCCTGGTTCGGTTGCATATCGCCCTCTGACAAGTCATCGATTAGCTGGAAATCAAACTGTTGTGTGGTGCAAAATTGCCTGAAGGCCCGAATTGAGTCGGTGTCGAAACCGTCATGCTCGGGCAATACCAGGTTCAGACGGTCGTATTTACGCAGCGTGGCCAACTGACTCAACAGGGCATCGTAGAGAGCCGCTTCGCCCCCATAACGAAGTCGGTGGCCGTGTTGCAGTCCATCGGGCCACTGGTTGCCAATCAGTATCAGTTGGTCGGCCGGCACATTCCGCAGGCTTTGAAGCGTAGCCGGGTCTTGCCCGATCAGGTGAGGCATCAGGACAAAATAATGGTAATCGCCCAGGTGTTTACTCAATAGCTGACAGAGTAGTTGACGCTGGTAATTAAAACTACAGATGTCCAGGATAACCTCACGGTTCAGGTTAGCCGTAATGGCATCGTGGAGTTGCTTTACGCTATCGGTCAACTGTCCTGCCACAATCAGCACGCGCAGGGCATGGCGGTTAGGTTGCCCGGCAATAAAGAATCCTTTGCGGTTGATGGATGTAATAAATCCCCATTGATGGAGGGTTTCGTAGGCCCGCTTGACCGAGTCTTT
The DNA here is from genome assembly GCA_035296465.1 of Spirosoma sp. Classification (GTDB taxonomy): domain Bacteria; phylum Bacteroidota; class Bacteroidia; order Cytophagales; family Spirosomataceae; genus Spirosoma. The sequence continues at coordinate 9,639 of DATHAW010000050.1, read as the reverse complement.
CGACAGATACCAGTCCGCGCAGGCTTCGTTGATCGAGGGGAGCCGGTCGCCGAGGGACAGCACCCCTTTTTCAATATCACTCACGATGGCGTTGACCACTTGCAAATACTTGGGCGACCGGGTTTGATTGGTCACGGAAATAGCGGTTTTCATAGCGTATAGGGGTCAGTAGTTCACCAGTTTCAAATCAACCCGGCAGCAGCAGCCACAGTCCAAACAGCAGCAGTCCAAACAATAGCAGCAGGGCCATAATTTCCAACCTCCACAACCAGGTGTTTTCTTTACCATTCATTGTGTTTAAATTTTTCCCGGTAAAGTGATACAAATGTGATAAACGATGCCCTAATTCACACTGGACAAATCCGGCAAAAAGCAGGACAAAACCGCCCAGATTGTCCTGAACACGCCAAAAGGCCGGAATCCGGCCTTTTGGCGTAAACTACTTACCTATATGTCAAAAACAATCAATACCCAGGATTCTGCACCAACGCGGGGTTCAGATCGCGTTCGCTTTGCGGAATGGGTTTCAGCAAATTCTTCGTCGTCCAGTTTCTGTTGGGATCGAGCCGACCGAAATCGATGTCTTTTTTGATGTCAATCTTCCCGGCCCGGTGCCAGCGCACGAGGTCGTTGTAGCGGTGGCTTTCGAACGCCAGTTCAACCCGGCGTTCGTGAACCAATGCCTTGAACAGTTCGGCTTCGGTGCCCACTGGCACGTCGGGCAGAATTCTGGCGGTTGGGTCGGCCCGGCGACGTACCTGATTGATAAGCGCGGCTGCTCCGGCGAGGTCTTTGGTTGGACCCAGAATTTTGCACTCAGCCAGCATCAGCAGCACGTCAGCGTAGCGGATGACGCGCTCGTTGTTGACACTGAGGGGCGAACGAAAATCGATGTTGTTGTCGCCCAGTACGTATTTGGCAATCGACGACCCGGTCGCGGAGTACGCGCCATTGAACAGCCACTTTTTGGACCCATTGGCGTTTTCGCCCGTGTTGAACGGGTCGCCGTCCAGAAAAATAGTGCCCACCCGGCGCGGATCGCCCGGTTCAAACTCCCGTTGCAGCGAACTCGTCACCACAACCTCCCCGTAGCCCTGGGCATTGGCACCCGGCGCGCAAACGTTGGTCAGGCCGCAGGAGGCCCGGAAATAAATCAGCCGGGCCGTGCCGGCCGAGACATCCTCACCATTGCCATTGAAGTTGAAATCGACCGGAAGCCAGGGATTGAAGCCCCCGATACCCATCTGAATCTCAAAAATCGACTCCACGTTGTTTTCGGTGTTGGGGGTGAAGTTGTCCTGAAAGTTTTTAGCCAGCGCGTATTTGCCCACCAATCCCTGAAACTCGGCGGCAGCCTGGGTGTACAAATCGGCTTTGTTTTCCCACTGTGCGCGAAACAACAAGGCCTTACCCAGCAGGGCCGAAGCGGCTCCGCTGGTAGCACGGCCCAGGTTGTCGCTGCTCCATTTAGCGGGCAGATTCGCTTTCGCAATGCGCAGGTCGGCGATGACCGCATCCCAGAGCTGCCCCGGTGCCGAGTTGCCAGCGCGGGTTTCGTCCAGGGTGCGTGGGGTTTTCTCGATCAGCGGAGCCTGCCCGAAGTGAATCGCCAGCACAAAGTTGAAATATGCCCTCAGAAACCGCGCTTCGCCTTCAAACGCCTTTTCTGCCGAATCAGACAGCGCCGTTGCCTGCGGCAGTTTTTCCAGAATGACATTGGACCGCTGAATGCCTTTGTACGTCGTTTGCCACATCGCCCGGAATGGCCCGTCAGTTGGGGTCCAGTTGAAAATTTCCACGTTGTTAACAACGTTGTTCTCTGGTGTTGTGTCATCGTCGGGCATCAGCACGGTCTGAAACCAGCCGCCCCCATCGAACTGCTCGTAAGTGTAGTTGAGCAGGGAGGAGTAGGCCAGCAGCACGGCCCCTTTGAAGTCGTTCTCGCTTTGGAAAAACGTTTGCTCATCGAGCTTGCCCAGCGGGGCCAGATTTAATTTTTTCTCGCACTGCGTAAACAGGCCACAAAGCAGCAAAAGGGTAAGCGTATGGGATATCAGTCGTTTTTTCATGATTTCGCGGTTGATTGGGGCGTTAAAATGTCAGGTTGGCACCAAGCTGGACCGTAACAGGCTGCGGAATGTTGCCTGCGTCCGTACCGGCAAACAACTGTGACGATGGCTGTCCGTACGTAACTACCTCCGGGTCAAGGCCGCTGTATTTTGTAATGCGGAACAGGTTGGTAGCCGCCACATAGACGCGGGCGCCCTGGAACACTTTTATTTTGTCGAGTACTGTGCGGGGTAGCGAGTAGCCAAGCTGCACGTTTTTGAACCGCAGAAAACTCGCATCTTCTATCCACCGGTCCGAGAAGCGTCCGTTACCGTTCCGATCGTTAGCCGTAGCGCGGGGCATCGTGTTACTCGTTCCTTCCCCCGTCCAGCGGTTGGCGGTCGAGGCTAAGTTGTTACGGCCCACCCCCCCTAAGTTTTCGCCACCCCGTCGAAACTGGTTATACACGCTGATGCCCGCAACGCCCTGAAAGAGCATGTTCAGGTCGAAGCCTTTCCAGTTAGCGTTGACACCGAATCCGTAAAAGAAATCGGGGATGGTTTTGCCCAGGTACGTCCGGTCTTCCACGTTGATCTGTCCATCGGGCGTACCGCTGAACTGCTGTCCGCCGGTGCCTGGCCCATTGTTGTCCTCAAAGATCACGTCGCCCGGCACGGGCTTGTTTCTACCGTTGGCAATGTCGAGGATGGCGGCATCGGCCTGGGCGGTGTTCTGGTAAATTCCCAGCGTTTTGTAGCCGTAAAAATACCCGATGGGGAAGCCAACCGCTGTGCGGTAGTCGCCACTGGCAAACTCCTGAACGCCCGGTGCCAGCGATACCAGCCGGTTACGAACGGTGGTGATATTGCCGAACAGTTCGACGGTTGCGCCCTTGCCCACGTTGGCGCGGTAGCTGGTTTCCAATTCAATGCCCCGGTTGTTTACCTGCCCTAAGTTGACGGGGATGTTGCTAAAGCCCGATGTCAGGTTGACCGGCAGATTATACAAAAAATCCTTTGTATTGCGGTTGTAGTACGTAGCGAGCAGATTCAGCTTACCAAAAAACGTCAGGTCGAAACCCGCGTCGATGCTCTCGTTAACTTCCCAGCGCAGGTTTCGGTTGGTCAGTGCCGGAATGCCCGTACCCCGCAGGGCCGTTTGTCCCGCCCCGATGGTATACCACGGTTGCTGCACCACGCGGGCCACGTAAGGAAAGTCGCTGCCGATGCGGTCGTTGCCCAGCTGCCCCCAGCTACCCCGTAGTTTCAGATCGGTAATGAAAGAAAGTTTGTCCTTGAAAAAGTCCTCGTTGGAGATGCGCCAGGCCGCCGAGATGGCCGGAAACAGCTTGGCGCGGTTTTCGGGCGCGAAGTTGGACGACATATCGTAGCGGGCCGTAGCGGTAACGAGGTACTTGTCCTGGTAATCGTAGCTGACCCGTCCGAAATACGCAAAATACGCCCGCTCCGACAAGCCCGACCCAACATTGGGGAACACAAACCCGCCCTTGCCGTCGGAGTTACCCTGCTGGTTGCGAAGGCTCCGGTAAAAATTGGGGTTGGTGCTGCTGAAGTTAAAGCCTGTGTAGCCCAGATTCGTGCTCCGAATCTGCTGATACTCCATGCCGCCAATGGCATTGATGGTATGTTGGCCAAATACGCCGTCGTAGTTGAGCGTATTGGTAAAAACCTGTTGTACGCCCTCGCCCCGGTCGTCGCCGGCACTGTTGGTGTTGCGCTCCTGCCCCAGTTCAAGGGCCGTATAACCAGGTTGCCAGCTTGTGTTGCGCGAGGTATTGAAATCCAGCGCGGCCACCGACCGGAGTTTCAAACCTTTGATCAATTCCAGTTCGCCATAAATGTTGCCCAGCAGCCGTAGGGAGCGGTCGGTGGCACTGACAACCTGGTTGATCCCCGGTGTGTTCAGGATAGTCAACCCGGCTACGTTCAAATTACCCGCGTAGCCGTATCGGTTGTTGGGGATTGAATTGTCTACGTCCAGGAAGTTGAAAAACGGTGGCATCGTGGCCGCGGCTGAGTACAGGAACCCATCACCCCCGGCATTGCTTCCCCGCTCGGTCTGGTTGTAGGCAATGGTCAGGGCCTGCCCGATTTTCAGGCGTTTACCCACCCGGTGATCGCTGTTGATCCGAAACGAGTACCGGGTCAGGTCCCACTTTTTCACCATCGACTTCTGCTGAAACAACCCGGCCGACACAAAGTAATTAGAGTTTTCGTTGCCGCCCGAAAGCGAAAGGTTGTAGTTGCTGATAGGCGCATTTCGCTCCACCACCGACTCGCGCCAGATGTCGCGGTTGTCGATTCCCAGCAGTTTACTGCCGGGCCGCAAATCGGGGGGCAGCACCAGAAAGCCCGATGTGCCCGGTTTGGCTTCGCTCTGGGCATTGGCCCGGTCAAAACTCTCCTGCGCCAACGCCACGTACTGCGCGGTGCTGTTCATCTCGTAAAATTTCGGAAAGTTCTGCACGCCCGAATACACGTCCAGGCTGACGCGGGGTTTGCCCGATTTGCCTCGTTTTGTCGTAATTAGAACCACGCCGTTAGCTGCCCGCAACCCATAGATCGACGATGACGACGCATCTTTCAGCACCGAGATGGTTTCAATATCATTCGGGTTGATCTGGTTGCCGGTGCCATCGCCAATCGGTACGCCATCGACCACGAATAGCGGCTGGTTGTTACCCACCGTCGATACGCCCCGGATACGGATCGACACGGGACCACCCGGCGTTCCATCGACGTTGGTGATCTGCACGCCCGACACGCGCCCCTGAATGGCGGCTTCGGCGTTGGCAACGGGGAGCCGTGTGATGTCGCGGGCCTGCACCGTGCCAATGGATTCGGTGAGTTTGCGGGTCGTTTTCTGGCCGTAACCGACCACTACCACTTCGTTGAGCGAGCGGTAGTCTGGCTGAAGAGCGATGTTAATGGCGGTACGGTTGCCAATGATGACTTCGGTTGCCTGATAGCCCACCGACGACACGACGAGCGTGTTGGCACTGGCGGGCACCGATAGCTGAAAGTTACCGTCAGCATCGGTGGTCGTGCCGCTAGCACTGCCTTTCAGCACGATGTTCACACCCGGTAGCCCCTTGCTGTCGGAAGCATCGGTAACCCGGCCCGACAGGGAGCGGGTTTGCGCACTGACAGAGTTGGCCAGACCCAGCAATAGCGGGAGCAGGATAACCGACACAAATCGGGTTAGGTAGCGAATTGAGATCATAAAGAGTTGCTTTATTAGTATTTTCCTCATAAATAACAGAAGACTACTTGGAGAATCTGGGTGGGTCTGGGTGGGTAAAGGCTGGTATTTTGCTCATAAATCTGGTTCTTGCAGAGCGTAACTCACTTTAATTAGGTGCTGAAATAATGGCGTTATCTTTTCTGATTAGCCCAACTCATATTGTTTAAGGGAATCCCCGGCCCTGATAAACCTTGATCCTGTACGAATCAAGGTTTATCAGGGCTGACCCTACAGGGTCAACAAAGGCTCTAGCTCATGGATAAACGACTATGCCGATGTACCACCGGGCCACTTTTGTAGCGAGCCGAAGAGCTTATGAAATGACAAACTTTAAACCACATCGGTATTATGAAATTAGCCATTGTTCTTCTGGCCCTTCAGTTTTGGTTAAAGCTCCCCAGTCTGGCAGTGCCCCCCGTTTACGACGTACGCGATTACGGGGCTACGGGCCTGAAAAAAGATAACGCGACCGAGGCCATCGTAAAAACAATTGCAGCAGCCCGAACAACAAATGGGGGCGTAGTGCTGATTCCACCCGGCGATTATACCTGTCTCGGCATTGTGCTGTTCGATAATATCACGCTCCAAATAGAAGCCGGAGCCGTTTTGTACGTCGATTTGCCCAATCCTGAATTCAAGGCAAGAGGATTTATTTACGCCGAAAACGCCAAGAACATTGCCATTCGGGGAAGGGGGAAAATTGACGGACAGGCCCGGTATCAATGGACTGATTATAACTACGGCGACTTGGAGATTGAAAAAGAAGTAGCCATTGCCAAACAGGCGGGTGTGGAAATGAAGCGGAGTTACCGGGTGGGTAAAAGCGCGTTTTCGCTGCTGTTTAAAGAGTGCGAACACATTACCATCGAAGACGTAACGATTGTAAATACGTCGCTCTGGTGCATGCGTATCTGGGGATCGAATCATGTCTCAATCAGGGGCGTAACGATTACTTCCGACCTGAAGATGGGTGTGAACTCCGACGGTATCGACCTCGACGGAACCAGTAATGCCCATATTTTCGGTTGTACTATCTCGACCGGCGATGATGCTATTTGCCTCAAATCCGGTTCCTGGGATTTTAAAGACAGCGGCAAATCGTACCCAACCGAAAACATCCTGGTTGACAACTGCATTCTGACGAGCTCATCAACAGCCCTGATGATCGGCACCGAAACACTCTCACCCATCAGGCACGTCATTTTCAGCAATTGCATCATCCGAAACTCCAACAAGGGCGTGGGTATCAACGTACAGGATGGAGCCACAGTGAGCGATGTCCTGTTCTCGAACCTGACCATGGATCTACAACGAAGGCACTGGAACTGGTGGGGCAGTGCCGAGGTCTTTTACTTTGTACTCAAAAAACGTACTCCTGCTTCCCTGGTTGGCACGATCAAAAACATTACAATCGACAACGTAACAGCTTACGCTCAGGGTACCAGCCGCATCATTTCTACGGTCGATAAACCCCTGGAAAACATTCGTATCTCGAACCTGAGAATGTTTATGGAACCCGAAGTCACCCCCGATAAACGCACCGGGCATGCAATGCTGTTCGAGGGCGTGAATGGGCTAACGCTCGACAAGGTGGCCCTGCATTGGAACGATACCAACCCCGAACCAGGCTGGCAAAGTGGGTTGGTATTAAACAAAGTAAGCAACTTCCGGCTGCGCGACGTTTCGGCGCGGCAGGCCCAACGTCTCTCCTCTATACCCGCTCTGTCGCTTACCGATTGCACCAACGGCATCATCAGTGAGTGCATGGCCCAACCGGGTAGCGGGACATTTTTTAGCGTTGCGGGACCCAACAGCCACCACCTGGTTTTTCATACCAATTACCTGAAAAACGCCCGCACTCCACTGGCTCAGACTAAAGATGTCGCTAAGAATGCCATCACGCACGAAAAGGCCGCCAGATAGCCTCACTACAACCAAACAGAAGCCCACCTGTATTCCAGCCGCACCCCTACAGACCCACCCAGTTACGGGGTTTCCTACCCCCAATATTGTCTAGTATAAAACCTTCCAGCCCCTATTACTCATGAGCCTGTTCAACCCAACAACCTCACTCCTAAGCCTTGCCGGTTTTGCCAGTATGCTCCTGCTGGTTACCAGCTCATCCACGCAGCGTGAAACCACTGCCCAGCAACTACCCTTGTCGCGGGTCGCCGGCATCACCGTACCGGATGGCTACACGGTCGAAGTAGCGGCCGGGCCGGATCTGGTGGACTATCCCATGTTTTCGATGATCGACGAAACAGGGCGGATGTTTGTCTTTGAGTCCATTGGTCACGTCTATAAGAAGACGCAGGACGCGCTCGACCATCCGCAGTTTCGGATCAATCTGCTCACCGATACAGACGGCAATGGGATCTATGATAAAAGCACGATCTACGCCGATAAAGTCGGCTTTCCGCAGGGTGGCGTTTTTTATAAAGGCAGTTTATACGCCACTTCCGCTCCCGACCTTCTTAAATTCACCGATACGGACAATGACGGCGTGGCCGACAAGCGTGAGGTGCTGCTCTCAGGCTGGACGCTGAATGTGAACGCCAATAGCCTGATTGGGCCGTTTATGGGACCTGATGGCTGGCTCTATATGACCAGTGCCATTATGGGTTTTGATGTAACAACGAAAGAAGGTAAACGGCTCAAAGGCGGCACCGCCCGAATTTGGCGGGTACGACCCGATGGGTCGGGCCTGGAGTGGATTTCGGCGGGGGGCATGAACAACCCCGTTGAACTGACCTTTACCGAATCGGGCGAACCCATCGGTACCGAAACCTACTTTACGGAACCACAGGCCGGCCAGCGCGATGCGCTCGTTTACTGGACGGAAGGGGGCGTGTATCCCAAACCCAATAACAACATCACCCGCGACAGCCTCGTCCGAACGGGCGAACTGATGCCCGTCGTTTCCAAATATTCGCGGGTAGCTCCGTCGGGCATTGGCCGATATCGACATACGGCCCTCGGGGCCGGTTTCAAGGGTAATTTGTTCAGCGCACAGTTTAATACCCACCGGGTGTTGCGGCATAAGCTTATTCGGGAGGGCGCGTCGTTTCGCACAGAAGATGAGGTGTTTTTCTCGACCAAAGACGAAGATTTTCATCCCACCGACGTACTCGAAGATGCCGACGGGAGTTTGCTCGTCGTTGAAACAGGGGGCTGGTTCATTCAGGGCTGCCCACTCTCGCAGGTCTCTAAGGAAGAGTTGCAGGGAAGCATTTACCGGGTTCGCCGGAGAGACGCCACGAAGATAGCCGACCCCTACGGCAACCGGATTACGTGGCCCACTCTCACGCCCGCTCAGGCCGCTGCTTATTTGGCTGACTCTCGCCCAACGGTTTGTGATCGGGCCACAGAGCGATTGGTCCACTTGGGCGAGGCCGCCATTGCGTCACTAACCGCCGTTTTACGCCAGTCGAAAAATACCGATGCCCGTACTAAAGCCGTTTTTGCGCTCTACCGGATTGGCGCACCATCTGCGTTGGCGGGCGTTCGCCTTGCGCTATCCGATGGCGATGTGCAGGTTCGGGTAGCAGCTGCCCGGTCAGTGGGGCTGGCGCGGGATGCCGGGGCTATGCCGAAACTACTGACTATGCTTGGCACGGGCGATGGAGCAAGCCGACGGCAGGCCGCTACGGCGTTAGGGCAATTAGGGGACAGTCGAGCGGTTCCGGCGTTATTGGCCGCTACGGGCAAAACCGAAGATCGCTTTGTTCGCCATGCGCTCATCCACTCGCTTATCATGCTGAACCAGCCTAAGTCCGTTGAGTTGGCCCTGTCGCATACCTCGCCATTGGTCCGCGAAGCTGCTTTGATTGCACTTGACCAGATGCGCCCGGCCACCCTAAAGGCCAATCAACTCACCACCTTTTTGAAAAGCCCAAACAAGACGTTGCAACGTACCGCACTCTGGGTAGCCGCCCACCATCCAGCCTGGTCAGGCGAGATGGCCCTTTTTCTAAAGACCCGCTTTGCCGGTGCGCCCCTCACCCTCGACGAAGAAGGACTTTTTGGGGATATGCTGGTCGCTTTCAGCGGCAATGCCGCGATGCAGCAGTTTATGGCTGATCAATTGCAGACTGCCCCGCCCGCCCGTAAGTTGTTTATATTGAATACGATGGCCCGTTTCCCGACTGAAAAGCTGCCCGCTGTCTGGGTCGAAGGTATTGGCCAGCAACTCATAAAACCCGACCTGCCAGCCATTCAGGCACGCGCCCTTGACCTGATCGGCTTGCGAAGCCTGACCGTGCTGACGGGCCAGCTCCGACAGGTGGCTGATGACGAAAAAAGTCCTGCTTCGTTGCGGATGAGTGC
>DATHAW010000049.1:0-3740 GCA_035296465.1 Spirosoma sp. | reverse complement strand
CGCGACTCGCTCATCACGGCGCAGTCGGTGGCTTTTGTTGGCTACGTTGATACTGATTCGGTAACGCACCCGGCCGTGCAGTTTAAGTTTGATAAAACGCAGCGCATTGCTTGGCTCAATCGACTCGAAAAAAGCGAATATGCCCGCGTGCCGTACTCCGACTCTTACCACAAGTTCTTCATTATGCCCGAAGTGGCGCGCTGGGATTTGCCGCGCCGGAAGGTTGATTTTTACCAGATAGGTGCCAAGCAGGAAGTGCCCGTCGAGTTCGAGTCGTTCGACTATTTCCAGCCACAGCGCTACTCCGACCTAACGGTCGATTATGGCTTTCACCCGCTGCAAATTGTGGCGAACTACGTTGCGACAAAAAAACAGCAGACCTTCACTGACGACGACATCACACGATCGGTGAAGGTAAATCCGGTGGCGCTACGTGGTGCCCTGAACCGCATGGTTATCGAGGGTTACCTGACCCGCGATGCGGATTCCGGCCTCATGCGCCTGAGCCGTAAGGGCGTTTTGTATGTGCTGGCCTACGCGCGCAAAGGTGATTATGATAACTTCGCCATGCGGTCGCAGTTTGTTTCCAACGACAGCACCAAAAACGCTACCATAAACCTGGCCGACAACATTTTGACCATCAGGGGTGTCGAACGCTTCACCCTCTCCGACTCGCTGAAAGTGGTTGCCGTTCCGACAGATAAAATTATTCGCCTGGGCAAAGGCCGGGCCTTCACGATGAATGGTCAGTTGAAGGCAGGCACCCTGCGCTACACCGGGCAGGACCTGAAGTTCGACTACGACAAGTTTGCCATGAACATCAACCGGATCGATTCCATTACGTTCTCATCGGCCAAACCAACAGCCCAGGGAAAAGAAGGGGAAATGGGGGGCGATGTTAAATATGATAATCCGGGAACGGTTTATTTGGGTGCTGCCGACAACAAGTCGGGAATGATCAAAGGCAAAAAAACGACGCAACGCTTAGTGATACCCAAAGGCATAACGGTGTATTTTAACCAGCCGAATCGGGGTAATATGGTCTATAATGAAAAGGTCTATTTCAATATTCCGGCCATCGACAATGACAGTCTGGGTAAGGGCTCTATTGCCTTTGTCGGTACATTCTACTCCGACGGCATTTTCCCGCCTTTCAAAGCTGAACTCCAAACCATGCCCGACAATACGCTTGGGTTTGTCCATAAAGCCCCGGCCGCAGGATACCCCCTGTACAGCAAAAAGCCGGGTAGCGCAGGTCCGTCGAACGTGAAACTCACCAGTGCGATCATCATGGACAAAAGCGGGTTGCATGCGGAAGGCACCCTGAATCATTTCACGGCTAGCCTGAAAACACAGCATATTCTGTTCATGACCGATTCACTGGTGGCGTCGGGGTCAACGGGCGAGATCAAAGAGGGATTGGTGGGCAAAGCCTACTTCCCGCAGATTAAGCTTAATGACTACAGCATGAAATGGTGGCCTAAAGCGGATAGTATGGTCATCACGACGCAGAAAAATAATTTCAATTTTTATAATGCTACCACTAATCTGGAAGGTGGCCTGGTTGTACGTTCGTCGGGCTTGTTTGGCAATGGAACGCTGCGCCGAAAGGACCTGGAAGCCGTATCGAACAGCATCAAATTTAACAAGGAAGGGTTTTTAGCCGAAAAGGCGCAGTTCAAAATCGTGTCTGACCGGGAAGCTACGCGTCCCATTCTGCTGGGCAACGAGGTCGACATGGATTTCAACCAGAAAAAGGGAATTGTTGGACTGGCCATGAACAAGCGAAGCCAGCAACTGAGTGATACGCTTCAGCCGAGCCTGGAACTCCCGTTTGCCGCCTACAAAACCAACATTAACCGGGCGCAGTGGAACATAAATGCCAAAACCATTTCCATGAAGGGCGACGTGAAAACCTCAACTTTTACGGCCACAGCAGAGGAACAGGAAGGACTGACCTTCCACGGCTCGTCGGCCTTGTACGACGTAGAAAAAATGATGCTCAACATTAGTGGAGTCCCGTTTGTAACCTCAGCTGACGCCCGGATTTTCCCCGACAAAGGCCTGGTGACTATTAAGCGAAATGGCGAAATGCTGGCCTTAAAAAATGCCCGGCTGGAGTTAGACACGGTTAGCCTGTTCCATAAGCTTAGAGGGGGTAATATTCAGGTGATTTCCCGGACGCGGTTTGCCGGCGATGCTGCCTATCAGTTTGCCACCATGAAAGGCGACACGGCTAATATTAAGATGGGCAGCTTCGAACTGAAAGAAGCCTCGTCGGTAGCGTCAACGGCGCTAACTGCCGATACGAAAAGGCCCCGCCGGGCCGGACGTAGTGCCTCTGCTGGAGCACAGGGTTCAGGACTCACTACGTACTACACCGTAGCTCGTGCTGAAGTCGACGAGGCCGACAACTTACAATTAGCCCCCAAAATGCTGTTTAAAGGCTCTGTGTCCATGCAGGCGCCCCAAAAAGACCTTGCCCTTGACGGCTTTATTAAACCGGCACTCAAAAAACGTCCTGACCTGGTAGGTGGCTGGATACCCTTCAAGGAAAAAGTAGTTGAGCGGCTGGAAATTAAGGTTGATAAAAACCTGAAAAACGAAGGTGGACAGCAATTAGTAGCCGGTATTCATGTGCGGGGCAATGGAACGGGATTATATCCTACGTTTCTTTCGCCTAAAGAAGACTCCCGTGACGAAGATGTATTTTCCGCTACGGGCATTATGCGCTACGATGATGCAGGCAAAGTGTACCGAATTGTGTCTAAAGCAAGCGATGTGCCCACGGGGGATGCTGCCGCAAAAACTGATAGTACGGAGAGTGTGGAGTCGGACGAGGTCGAGAACGCCTTTACATTCAACGACACACGGGGCCTGATGACCTATAAGGGGAAAATGAACCTGTTGTCGAGCCGCCCTAAGGAGTACCTGCTGGCGGCTGGGTCGGCGCGAATTAACATCGACAGCACAACGTACCGGCTTAACACCCTGCTTGCCTTCACGTTCCCGGTGCCAGAGCCGATCAATACGGCCATTGCCGGCAAGCTTGTGACAGCGAACCAAGAAGAGAAAAATGACGAAGCGGCTGAAGATGACCTCAACCGACTGTCGGACAAGCTCGTGCCGCTGATTGGTCAGGCAGCCGTGGATGCCTACCGGCTTAAAGCCCAGAATCAGCACGTAGCGCTCAACACGGCCGCCCCGATGCTGAACACCATGCTTGTGCTGGCCAACGCCAACCTGCGCTGGTCCAGCAAGTTCAACTCCTTCTACAGCACTGGGCGCCTGGGGGTCTCGAACGTGGGCGTTACCGATGTGAACGCTCAGATGGATGGTTTTGTCGAGATTAGAAAAACGAGCAACGGAGACGAAGCCACCATTTACCTCGAATCGTCGCCCGATGTGTGGGCATTCTACGACTACAAACCTGGCGATGGGCCTAAATCGATTGGGCAGTTAGCCATCATTACGTCTGAGCAGGATATCAACGATCGACTGGTGGCCGGATCGAGAAACCGGGGAAAGGCCCAAATCGCGGTCGTCCCGGCCACAGTTGATGAAAAATCGATGTTTGTCGATCGTTACCTGGACCAGTACAAAACAAAGGCAAGAACCCTCCCCAAGCCAAAAGTCAGGCCTGCCGAAGAGACGACTCCAGTAGCAGCCACCCCTACCGACAGTTCGACGGAAAAAACAGCAGAACCGCAAACGGAAACGGCTAAATCAGAAATGGAAAC
>DATHAW010000048.1:0-3514 GCA_035296465.1 Spirosoma sp. | reverse complement strand
TACGGCATCAGTAGAAACCCGGCTGCGGGCGCTTCGCCAACTGGCTCTGCCACGCGAACAGGGCGGGGGCGGCTACCCAATTGGCCTTGTTCTGGCTCCGCTGATGCCCATTCCCGACTGGCGCGACCACTACTCGGCACTGCTGGACCGGATTGCTTCGGCCCTTGACTTCCCCTGCGATATGAACGCCGAATTTATTAGCCACCGATTCACCCCCGGCTCCAAGGACGTCTTGACCCAGTGGTATCCGAATACATCGCTGGAGATGGATGAGAGCACCCGCGCCGAAAAACGCAACAAGTTCGGGGGCACCAAGTACGTATACCTGCCCGCAGTCATGAAGGAAATGAAGGCGTTTTTCTACGAAGAATGGCAGAAGCGGTTTCCAAATGCGCCGGTGCTCTACTGGACGTAGCGCCCAAAAGCCCTACCATACCCGTGCCTGCTGCCCGACCGGCTTGTATAGTTTCTGTCCCGGTTTTACGCCAAATGCCTCGTAGAACGGGGTAAAATTAGCGAGTGGGCCGTTGACGCGGTATTTGGCGGGAGAGTGTGGGTCGGTGGCAACGCCAACGCGCTGGGTTTCGTCGCGGACTTTAATACGCCAGACCTGCGCAAAACCCAGAAAAAAACGCTGATCAGGTGTGAAGCCGTCTGTTTTATCGGTGCTCTGGTCGGACGCGCCCTGTTTGGTCAGCTTAAATGCCTGGTATGCCAGCGTGATACCACCCAGATCAGCCAGGTTTTCGCCCAGCGTCAGCCGACCATTCAGGTGGAGGTTATCGAGTACAGTATAAGCGTTGTACTGATTCACGACGGCCTGGGTCTTAGCCGAAAACCGCTCTGCATCCTGTTTCGTCCACCAGTCGCGCAGGTTGCCGCTGGCGTCGTACTGCCGGCCCTGATCGTCGAACAGGTGAGTCATTTCGTGGCCGATCACCATGCCGATACCGCCGTAGTTGATGGCATCGTCGGCGTCTTTATCGAAGAAGGGAAATTGCAGAATTCCGGCGGGAAACACGACTTCGTTATTCGTTGGATTGGCGTACGCGTTTACGGTGGGGGGCGTCATGGCCCATTCCGCCCGGTCGACGGGTTGGTTGATCTTGGCCCATTCCTGGTTGAAGTAATGCACTCTGGCCCGCTGAACATTGCCGAAATAATCGTCCCGTTTTACGTCGACGTCCGAGTAATCTTTCCATTTATCGGGGTAACCAATCTTTTTCACGAATTTATCAAGCTTGACCAGCGCAACTTTTTTGGTTTCGGGGGCCATCCAGTCCAGTTTCTCGATACGTTCACGGTACACTTTCTGTAGGTTACCCACTAACGTCAGCATCCGCTCCTTGGCTTCGGCCGGAAAGTATTTTTTTACCCAGAGCTGACCCAGCGCTTCTCCCAGCGACGCATCGATACGGTTGGCGATACGTTTCCACCGCTCGGGCTGCTGGGGCTGACCATACAGCGTTTTGCTGTTGAACTCAAAACTTGCCTGCTCAAACGGTTTGCTCAAGGCACCGGCATTGTTATCGAGCAAGCCAAATACAAGCCTATCTTTCAGCACACTAATAGATGTAGTAGGCAACAACTTGTCTAGCGCTTGGTAGTAGCCAGGTTGACTAACCAGTACCGTATCTACTTTCGGCAGGCTCATGGTTGTCAGCAGTGTTCGCCAGTCTAGGTTAGGCATCTGTTTAGTGAGGTCGCCAACGGCGAGTTTGTTGTAGTTGGCCACCGGGTCGCGCAGATCGGCGGGAGCTTTGTGAGAGCGGGCCAGCGTGGTTTCAAATTCCAGTATCCCATCGGCTTTGGTCTTGGCCGACACCGGATCGACGCCGATCAGCGTAAACAGTTTGGCCACGTAGGCCACAAAAGCAGTCCGGACTTTTCGCGTCGGCGCGTCGGTTTTAGTGTAGTAATCTTTCTCGGGCAAGGACAGTCCCGACTGACCAAAGATGATCCGGTTGATGCTGCTCTGCCGGTCGTCAGCCCCTACGTATAGGCCAATGAACTCCCCACCCCGGTTGGTTTTGTCAGCCGCGATGTAGTTCAGCAACTCTTTGTAGTTGGTCAGAGCCGCGATTTTGGCGAGTTCGGCCTTTACGGGTTCGTAGCCGCGTTTATCAATCAGGGCCGTGTCCATACCGCTGGCGTAGAAATCGCCAACCTGTTGAGCCACAGTACCCGTTTTGGCGTCAGATTTGGCCACTTCTTCCAGAATAGTCTTAGTCTTGAGCTGGTTGTCCTCATAAAGCTGGTAGAATGACCCCCAGCCGGTTTGATCGCCGGGGATGGCTGTTTTCTTCACCCAGCCACCATTGGCATACGTAAAGAAATCGTCGCCGGGACTGACCGTCGTATCCATTCCCGACTTATCGAAGAAAGTGGTACGGCGGCTTTTGGATTCGGTTACGTCCCCTTTTTTCTGACAGCCCATCAGGCAGATTACGCCAAGACCAAACCAGATAATTTGCTTACTACGTCTCATAACTCTATTTTAAAAGTGCGTTCGAATGGGTACTTTTGGGTAAATATAACGTATTGACCAGATGAAAAACGTCTTGATTATTAGTCTACTGCTGGGCGCGTCCTTCGGCACGTTTGCTCAGACGAATGTGAGTTACCACGGCAGAAAAATCTCAGAGAAGGGAGCCATGCCCGCCACCCAGTTAGCCACTAAAATGGGAGAGAAAGACAAGATGCCGGCCAAAGTGGAAGGCACCGTGGAGTCGGTTTGCAAAATGAAAGGCTGCTGGATGAACGTTAAAACCGGCGACGGGCAGGTGATGCGCGTAAGTTTCAAAGACTACGGTTTCTTTGTCCCCAAAGACATCGTTGGTAAAACAGTCGTGATGGAAGGCACTGCTGAAACAACCACCACGCCGGTATCGGAACTACGTCATTACGCACAGGATGCAGGCAAATCGAAGGAAGAGATTGAGAAGATCACCGAACCCGAAAAAGCGCTTACGTTTGTGGCCGATGGGGTAATCGTAAAAAAATAAGCCTTCTACAATCTTTTTCCCCGCCTGGGCATCCTTGTCAAAAAGACAAGCAGTATGGTAGAGATATTCAATTGGTTTCAACGTTTCTTCTTCGTTGGGGCCGTCTTCGTCGCAGCCTGTAAACCGTCTGCAACAACTCCAGCCGATACGATTGCCCTAGGTTTGCATCAGTCCGCCCGACTTGCTTCGGAGGTTGTTGTTCGGGCAGATACAATTCAGGATAGCCGCTGTCCAACCGGTACCACCTGCATTTGGGCCGGGCTAGCCAGGGTTAGATTACTGCTTTCAAAAGACACAGCCTCCACTACGGTCCGATTGGCTCTGGGAGCGGGCGTAAATCAGGACAAATCGACGCGCTCCGATTCGACCAATGTTTCTTTAAACAGCGAACAGTTTAAAGTGATTCTACGTGATGTAACTCCCTATCCAACGGCACCAGCGCAGAATCAAACACAAACCGCAATAGTACAGGTAACGAAATTGTAAACGTTGTTCAGGGGCTTTTCGCT
>DATHAW010000047.1:0-3871 GCA_035296465.1 Spirosoma sp. | reverse complement strand
ATAGCAAAGCTACTAATAAACAAACGCACTTAGTGGGGGAGATAGACCCGAATAATGAAGTAATAGACGGGGAGAAATACGGGAAAAACTGATACCCGCGCACAGATTCGGTGAGTGCGGTAACATACCGTATAATAATTTGGCAAAAAAAGATTAAAATACCCCCGTTAAGGTATTGTGTATTCCTTTATAAGCCCCTACCTTTCAGTTAAGTAACCTTCTATCTACCCGTATCATGCGAACCTTAACTGCCATCGCCAGTAACCACCGGCTAAATGCCCTCGAAGCGCGGAAACCAGTATCGTCCTTCAATCTTAATAATCGCGAGTTTCGTTTCCTGAAAATGGCATGCAGCGAGTTGACATACAATGAGGTAGCTGATATAATGTGCGTTAGCCCACGCACGGTCGACGGCTACCGGGAAGCTGTGTTTCAAAAAATGAATGTTCGTACCCGCGTCGGCATGGTTATGCAAGCCATAAGGCACGGTCTGGTGGAACTATGAGTACAATGATTCCTGAGCGGAGGGTACAGGATGGGTAGTGTAGTTGATAAGAAAACAATACGTCCCATATCATCTGTTCTGCCATGCCTACCTTTGTCTCATGCAATTGCTTTTTCACCGGGTCGACCTGCGCCTGAGACATACCTTTACCATTGCCCACGATAGCCGCGATGTGCAACCGACGCTCATTGTTGAACTGCGCGATGATGAGGACAGGGGCAATGGCCCCCGTGGATTCGGCCGCCCTGGATACGGCCACCGTGGATTCGGGGAAGCGACCGCTACGCGCTACTATGGCATTACCATCGACGGTATGGTAGCGGCTTTGGAAGCCCTTCGTAGCCATATTGAAGCCGCCGACCTGGCTGATCCCGATGCGTTCTGGTCGGACATGCAGCCTCATCTGGCGCAAAATCCGTTTGCGCTCTGCGCTCTCGATCAGGCAGCCTGGGATTTATGGGCCAAACGTCTGGGACAGCCACTTCATAAATTGTGGCAGCTCGACATGACCAGCAGCCCCATCACCAATTACACCATCGGGCTTGACACGCCCGACCGGATGGTTGCCAAAATGCGGGAATGGCCGTGGCCGCTCTATAAAATTAAGCTCGGTCGGCCAGAAACCGATATCGCCACCGTTCGGGCGATGCGCCTACATACCGACGCCCAATTTCGGGTGGATGCGAACGGTGGCTGGACGGCCGAACAAACCATCCGCTTTGCACCGGAACTCGCTGCGCTGGGCGTCGAATTCATCGAGCAACCCCTGCGCGCCGATGACTGGGAAGGGGCCAAACAGGTTTATGAACAAAGTGCGCTGCCCATTATAGCCGATGAAAGCTGCATTGTCGAAAGCGACGTAGATAAGTGTGCGGGCTATTTTCACGGTATCAACATCAAGCTAACCAAGTGCGGAGGAATTACGCCCGCCCGGCGCATGATTGCCCGTGCCCGTGAGCTTGGGTTGCGCGTGATGGTGGGCTGTATGACCGAGTCGAGTGTCGGCATTTCAGCCATTGCGCAACTGCTGCCCCTGCTCGATTACGCCGATCTGGATGGGTCGCTGCTCATTGCCAACGATCCGGCTACCGGCGTTACGTTTGACAATGGGCGGGTTATCTACGCATCTGAAAATGGTACCGGTGCGCACCTGGTTACCGATTGACAAAGTGAAAGAGCGAACCGATGAGCCGTTTGTTATTGATCACCTGCCCAGTCGAACCATTACGCACGAGGGCAGGACGTATCTGTTTTTTAGCGGTACGGCCTACCTCGGGCTGCCGCAGCACCCGGCGTTTCAGCAGTTGCTCGTCGGTGGGATAGCCCGCTACGGCACCACTTTTGGCAGCTCGCGCAATGGCAACCTGCGCCTTGGTATTTATGAGGAAGCCGAAGCCAGATTAGCTGCGTTGGTGGGTGCTCCCCAGGCGCTAACCGTCTCCTCTGGAATGCTGGCCGGGCAGGTTGTTGTCAACGGGTTGCGGGCAAAAAGCGCTACGTTCGTATATGGCCCACAGACACACCCGGCGCTTTGGAATGGTCCGTTGGTCGACCTGCCAACGACCCCTTTTGCTAAATGGGCTGCTCAACTTTCCAACGTAGTACGAGGGACCAGCCAAAGCGGACCAGTCGTAATTCTGACCAATTCCATCGACGCTGTTCGCTCGCAGCACTATGATTTTAGCTGGGTAACCGACTTACCCGACGACCGCCCTATAACGCTCGTCGTCGACGATTCGCACGGACTGGGCGTACTCAACGATGGCCTTAGACCAAATGGGTGTGGACCGGGAATGTGGCCGCAGATTCCGCAAAAGTCGAACGTCAATCTGATTGTGACAGGGTCACTGGCAAAAGGGATGGGCCTGCCGGGGGGTGTAATCTTTGCTGATGCGGATACGCTCGCGAACCTTCGCCAAACGGCTTTTTTCGGCGCCTGTTCTCCCATGCCACCTGCCTACCTGGATGCCTTCATGAAGGCTGATGCACTTTATGCAGATGGACATGAGCGACTCCGGCAGAACGTGCTGCTGGCTGAGAAACTGCTGCCAACGGGTTTGTTTAGCCATGCCGCAGGCTATCCACTCTTTTTTACGGAGCAGGACAGTTTGTACCCATTCCTGCTGGAACATGGTGTGTTTGTCTCTTCATTTGCTTACCCCACAGCGGCCGACCGAGCCAATACCAGGCTGGTTATCAGTGCGTTTCATCAACCGGCTGATATAGAAACCTTAGCAAAGGCCGTGGGTGATTTTCTGAAGTAAATATGGAGCAGAGTAGTTGCCTAATTTGGGTGATTTTAGCTCTATCTATTTTAGGCTTTCTAAAAACGCCAAACTTTGCGGCATCTGCGTCATGGAACGGGAGGATTCGTCTTCGATAAAAAAGTGTTTGACGCCCGATTTTTTGGCCTGTTTCATAATGCCCGCAATGCCAATGTCGCCCTGCCCGAGCGCTACGTTCGATTCGACGTCCGCTTTGCCGTTATTGCTGTCGGGTGTACCGGGCTTGCGGTCTTTGAGATGCATGAGCGGGAAGCGTTTGGGGTATTTCTGTAATAACGCGACCGGGTCGTAGCCGGGCGATTTCACCCAGTATACATCCATTTCGAAATTGACGTATTTGGGGTCGAAGTTTTCGGCTAAGTAGTCAAAAAACGTACCGTCATTGTAGGTCTGAAACTCGTAACCATGTGTATGATAGCAAAGTGAAATGCCATTTTGAGCCAGCAGTGAGCCCGCTGTATTGAACACGTCGATAGCCCGGTCGGCGTCCCGAACGGTAAACGCATCGCCGGCGTGGGGTATCCAGAAACAGACGACGTACTTAGCGCCCAGGGTTTTTGCTTCTGTCAGCACTTTGGGTACATTTCCTTCCAAATCTTCAAAACTGGCTCCCACTCCAATCGCTTTCAGGCCATGCTGGTCTAGGAGTTTGCGGAAGTCACCCGTATTCATCCCGTATGTACCCGCCACTTCAACCTCGCGGAAACCCATCTGCTTTACCCTGGCCATGGTACCCGGTACATCTTTAGCAAACTGGTCGCGAAAGCTATAGAGTTCAAGGCCAACCGGAGCCGATTTCTGCGCCAGAGCAGTTAAGCCGGACAGGAGCAGAACGGCGAGGAAAAGAGCAGCGCTGATTTTCATGTGGGTCAGAAATGAGTTTGTAAGTTAGTAAATTAGCAGAAAAACCAACGGACTACGTCACCAGTTATTTTCCTGTTTGCGTCGTGAACGTACTTTCAAATATCTTATCGGCATTGCCCGTCTCGAATCCTTCACGCCGGTGCTGCCGTCCAATCTGATGGGCGGGTAAGTTATTGAATTCAGGTAATAAACGCCGTTCGGCAAATTCCACATAAGA
>DATHAW010000046.1:0-2297 GCA_035296465.1 Spirosoma sp. | reverse complement strand
CGACGAATTAAAGACCTTCAGGATCTACTCCCTGAAGCTATGACGTTTTACAAACGCAATTAAAATCATACCACATAGAAAAGCCGAAGTGTGAACTTCGGCTTTTCTATGTGGTATGATTTTAATTGCGTTTGTAAAACGTCATAGCTTCAGGGAGTAGAGCCTGAAGGTCTTTAATTCGTCGGGCATCCGATGGATGGGTCGACAGAAACTCAGGCGTCTTTTTGTTACCACCGGCTTTGGCCATACGCCCCCAGAAACTAATTGCCTCCTGGGGATCATAACCGGCCATCGCCATGAAGATTAGCCCTAAGCGGTCAGCTTCCGATTCCTGCCTGCGGTTGTGTGGCAGCGCCCGGCCAACCTGATACGCTACGGGTAAAGCCGCTCCTACCGCCTGCATCAAAACGGAACTTGCCTGATGGCGGCTGCTCCGGGCGGCCGTTCCGGTCAGAATCTGTCCGCCCTGCAGTAAACCGTTGGCCACCAGCCCTTCACTCATCCGTTCGTTACCGTGTTCAGCGATTGCGTGGGAAATTTCGTGCCCCATAACAGCTGCAGCACCTGCTTCATTCTGGGTGTAGGGCAGAATACCCGTATAAAAAGCCACTTTCCCACCCGGCATACACCAGGCATTGACTTGTGGGCTTTGGATCAGGTTAAACTCCCACTGAAATCCATTCAGGCGGCTACCGAGGTTGTTAGCATTTAGGTACTGTTCCATCGCCTGACGCAGCCGGTTGCCCACACGCTGAACCATCTGTGCGTTGGCGTCTCCCTGAACAACACGGCTGGTGTCCAGAACACCCTTATAACTAGAAAAACTAAGCGGCAGAAGCTGCGCGTTGGAAACGAGTTTAAGCTGGCTCCGCCCCGTAAGCGGAACTTTCTGACAGCCGATGGCAAAGCCAATCAGCAGCATCGCAATTAGTAATCTTTTCATCGAATTTGAGATTTTCGTCGAGTTTTTGATCCAGCCTTATACGACCGGTAACAGAGCAGATTTGTTTAGTTTTTTCATAAACGGCGTTTTCATGCCATGTTTAAAGCCTTAGATTTGTGCCATTCTGAATAGTTTAACAGAACGCAGCAGGGTGAGTTCTTCTGTTTTCCGGCCGCCTTGTATTACCCGTGTGTATTAGATTAGGCAGACGCCCGTCTGCGTTACCCTATGAAAATCATCTGTGTTGGTCGCAACTACGCCGAGCATATCAAAGAACTCCATAATGAACAACCCGACGACCCGGTTATTTTCCTTAAACCAGAAACGGCTGTTCCACTGAAGAATGAGCCGTTTTTTTATCCGGCGTTCTCCTCCGACGTTCACCATGAAGTAGAGATACTGGTGAAAATCAACCGGGTTGGCAAAAATATTGATCAGAAGTTCGCCTATAAATACTACGACGAAATCGGGGTTGGCATCGACTTTACGGCCCGCGATGTTCAGAGCAAGTTGAAAGCGAAAGGATTGCCGTGGGAACTAGCCAAAGGATTTAATGGCTCGGCGCCCATATCGGGGTTTGTCTCAAAAACAGACTTTTCCGACCTGAACAACATCAATTTTCGGTTGGATGTCAACGGCGAAACCCGTCAACAGGGCAACACGAGCATGATGCTATTCAAGATCGATTACCTGATTTCGTTTGTATCGACCTATTTTCTGCTGCAACAGGGAGATATTCTGTTTACCGGTACCCCCAAAGGGGTAGGTCCCGTGCAGGTCGGCGACCGGCTGTCGGCGTTTATCGAAGACAAGCCGATGCTGACACTCGACGTTAAGTAAACGGTTTGGATTGGCCCGACCCGGTTAGACCGTGACAAAATAACGTACTTTATCTTTTGAAACATTTCAGCATTCCTGGTGTAGTCGCCCTCCTGATCAATTTCAGCTTGGCCGTCGCGCAGACTCCGAATCAGCAGCGCAGTCCGGAAACCGGTTATATACAGCCCGGCACCATCCAGCCCGGATACTTTCTGTTTCCTATCCGGCCCGGTGAGGCTAATTCGCTGGCGGGCGGCATGGGCGATTTGCGGTCTAACCACTTCCACGCGGGCCTGGATATTCGCACGGGCGGCCGCGAAGGCCTCAATGTACACGCAGCGGCCGATGGATACATATCGCGTATTGCTGTGCTTACAAGCGGCTACGGAAATGTCGTTTTCATCAAACATCCCAATGGCCTGACAACAGTTTACGGTCACCTCAAAACGCTAAAAGATACGCTGGGCACCTATCTGCGCGAACAGCAGTACGACCGTAAAACCTTTGAGATTGACCTGCGTCCCCAGCCCGGACA
>DATHAW010000045.1:0-6156 GCA_035296465.1 Spirosoma sp. | reverse complement strand
CGCCGGGCTGAATGGCGCGGGTGCAGGGCTGGCAGCCAATACTGACAAACCCCCGGTCGTGGAGCGGATTGTACGGCACGTTGTTATCACGGACATACTGCTTCACCTCGTCGAACGTCCAGTCCATCAGCGGGTGGAATTTGAACAGTTGGTGAGCGTCGTCCCACTCCAGTTGCGTCATGGTCTGGCGGTTGGGCGACTGCTCGGCGCGGATACCCGTGATCCAGACCTTACGGCCTGCCAGTGCCCGGTTCAAAGGCTCCATCTTGCGGATAAAACAGCACTCTTTCCGGTTCTCAACCGAGTCATACATGCTGTAAGGACCTTTTCCAGTCATCAGGCTCTCTTCCGCCTTTCTGTCCGGAAAAAAAGCGCTGATCTTCGTATCGTAGCGGTCGTTGGTTTTTTTCCAGACCGAATACGTTTCAGCAAACATCCGCCCCGTGTCGAGCGTAAAAATAGAAATTGAAATGTCGTTGGCCAGAATAAGGTCCGTAATCACCTGATCTTCATAGCCTAAACTGGTCGAAAAAATAACCTCATCGGGGAACAGGTCAGCCAGCGTGCGAAGGGCATCGACGTTGCTTAGGCCACGCAGCCGGCTGGCTAAACCATCGAGGGTATATGGGGGAGTTTGAGTAAGCATAACTCGTGTAATTAGTTCAGGGTCAGCATCTTGCCAATCTTTGCCAACTGGCGGGCAGCGTCCAGAGTTTCCATGACAAACCTACCTGTTTTCCAGCGACGTCAGGGCGCAAGTAGGGGTAAGCCAATTTGCATCATACCATTAAACCTGTTCTTTAACCACGTCGGCACTTACCGCCACAGCCTGCTCAAAATCCAAAATCAGGTCCTCAATGGCCTCCAGACCCACCGAAATTCGGACTAAGCCGGGCGTAATGCCCAGTGCAGCTTTCTCGTCAGGTTTTAGTTTGGCGTGAGTCGTCGTGTTTGGGTTGGTAACAATCGTGCGCGAGTCGCCGAGGTTAGAGGATAGGGAAGCAATTTGCAGGGCGTTGAAAAAGGCTTTTATCCGCTCAAAGCCGCCGTCCAGCTCAATGGTGACAATAGCCCCGCCCGCCGACATTTGCGTCCTGGCCAAGTCATACTGCGGGTGGGAGGGAAGGAACGGATACAGCACCCGCGCTACGTCTTCGTGCCTTTCCAGTGCTTCGGCCAGTTGCAGGGCGTTGCGGCAATGGCGTTCCATGCGCAGGTCAAGCGTTTCCAGACTTTTAGACAACACCCATGCATTAAATGGCGACAGTGACGGCCCTGTATGCCGGGCAAAAAAACGGATCGACTGAATCAGGTCGGCCCGTCCAACAACAACGCCACCTAACACGCGGCCCTGACCATCCATGTATTTAGTCGCCGAATGAACCGAAAGATCGGCACCGAAGTCGATGGGCGTTTGCAGAATGGGCGTAGCGAAGCAGTTGTCTACGTTCAGGATGAAGCCATATTTTTGTTTCAGCCGGCCCAGCATCGCCAGGTCCACCAGTTCCAGACCGGGGTTGGAGGGCGTTTCCAGATACACCATGCGGGCGACCGGCGCCCCGGCGGCCGGCGTTCCGGTGTTGAGCCGGGCCGCGTTCGGCTGAATAGCCGCTTCCCACTCCGCTTCGGAAGCGGTAGCATCGACGTAGGTGTGGGTAATGCCCCACTTGCTCAGAATCTGGGAGATAACCTGATGGGCTGACCCGAAGAGGGCGCGGCAGGCAACGAGGTGGTCGCCCGATTTCAGTAGGCCGGCCATACTGGCAAACACGGCCGCCATGCCTGTACCCGTCGCAATGCCGTCTTCGGCATTTTCCAGCATACACACCTTTTCGACAAACTCCGCCACATTGGGGTTAGAGAAACGCGAATAAATATTGCCTTCTTCAGTTTCTTCAAAGAGCGCTTTGCCCTGCTCAGCACTCTCGAAGGAAAAGCTCGATGTCAGGTACAACGGCACGGAGTGTTCCCGATGCTGCGATCGCTCAGCCTGGGTGCGAATGGCTTTGGTTTGTTTTTTCATAATACAGGACCGAACCGGCTTGTTCACATAAGCCGTTACGCGGCCAAAACAACGAGAATCATAACCGAACCCGACGGTTCAGCCTTATAGAAATAGAATAATCTTTCGTACACTAACCAGAATCACGACCAGTCCAACCAGCACCATCATTGTCTTAACGGGCAGCCGTTGGGCCAGGTGGGCCGCAATGGGGGCCGCTATCATACCACCCAGAATCAGCCCCAAAATGACCAGGCCATAATTGCCCAAACCGGCAAACATAGCAAACACCACCGATGAGGCAAACGAAACAAAGAACTCCGCTAAGTTGACCGATCCGATTGTGTAACGCGGATGGCGGCCGGCCGCAATCAACGTGGAGTTGACAATTGGTCCCCAGCCACCACCTCCAATGGCATCAACAAAACCGCCGAACCACGCCAGCAAACCAATCCGGCGAACGGGTCGTTTCTTCGTTCGTTTCGTTAAGGCTTTTTTTAAGATCAAAATTCCCAGAATGGCCGTGTAAACTGAAATTGCCGGAGACATATACTTCGCTACAATCTCAAGATCAGCCAGTTTAGTGATAAGAAATGCTCCCAGAGCCGCTCCAATGACGCCCGGAATCAGGACCGCTTTAAATAGTTTACTGTTGATGTTGCCAAACTTAAGGTGCATGTAGCCCGAAACGCCCGACGTAAATATTTCGGAACTGTGAACGCTGGCCGTGGCAAACAGCGGGCTTATACCCACACTCGTCAGAAACGTAGTGGCCGTTACGCCATAAGCCATGCCCAGGGCTCCGTCAATCATTTGGGCCACAAACCCGGCCATGATAAAATAAAAAATATCGGGGGTCAGATCAATTTGTCCGGCCAGCAGGGTTAGCCGCTCCAGCGTAACGTAGCTAAACAATAAGTGCCCTACCACCATCAGGGCCAGCGATGCAAACCCGTAAATGGCTATTTCGGTGCGCGTACGACGCCGGAGCAACGGATTGCCCGCTACATCGGGTGCAATGATGCGCACATGGGGGAAAGCCGCCCGATGAGCCGCAGCCTGCTCTGACGAACGATCTTCGTTCCCATGTAGACTGATGGTCAGACCATTCAGGTCGAGAGGAAAGGCGGTTTCTGATGTGGTTTTTGCCACAGAACCGGCCGAAACTACCTCGTCAGATTGCATAATGCTTATAACCTATCGGCTTAATAGATTAGTATAGGTACGAAAAGCGGCACTTCATTGTGCCGCTTGATTTTGCCGGAATGCCGGTACTCATAGTGGGGCAAAGGTACGATAATGAGCCGGAATGTTGCAAGGTAAGTTTTAGGTATACGGGGCGTAGCTGCTCGGGTTTACCCGCATGCTCAGGTTGCCTTCAGCATCTCTGCCACCAAAATGCCCAGGTACGTGCCGAGGGCATTTCCCAGTGTGCCAACCAGCACGGCGGGTAGCTGCAAATCGGGCCGGTTCAGGCTTTTGGCGAGGGCAAGCGCCGACGTTGACCCACCAATGTTGGCCTGAGATGCAATACCCAGCACGTCCCAGTCCTGTTTGAAAATGGCGCCGATACCAAATAAAATCAGGGCATGAATCAGGACCAGTAACAGAATCATGCCAAACAGAATAAGGGCTAACTGTCCATCCCGGAGGAGGGCGGCTACGTCGCAGTAGGCCCCAATAACCGCTAAAAAGATGTAGATGCCGAACAGGCCGAGCAAGCGGCTTCCGCGTAGGTTATTGACCACCCGAAACTGTGCCAGAATCAAGGCAAGGGTGGTCAATACCAGCACAAACGGTATGGCCGGCACCAGTGCAGAAAGCTGTTTCGAGGCAAAAATAGCCCCGAACGCCAGCGCCAGTAATAAGGCCAGATCATACGGATTTATGGTTTCGGCGTCTGAATAGGGACTGGCGGCCGGGTCAGCGTCCGATAGGGCGTGTGCTGTGGTCAGCTTGCGCGGGAATCGTTGCTGCAGAAAACGCGGCAGCGATAGCGTAGCCACCATCCAGAGCGTAGTCATGATATTGTCGGCGGCCGTAGCCGCGATAAACAGGTTGCCGGCTTTAGAAACGCTATAGTGCAGGGCCACGGCGTGGAAGTTAATACTGCCGCCAATGTACGTACCCGTGAACATACCCGCTAAGGCGTAGTACAGATTGCCAATGGTGTTCGGAGCCGAAAAAAGCCACACGCTCGTCAGAACGCCGATGACCGTGCCGACCGAGCCGATCAGGTACATGGTCAGCATGGGCAAACCGGCCTGCCGCAGGTCTTTCAGGTTAACGCTGAGCAGCAGCAGAAACAGGGCGAACGGGGCAACGTATCCAAAGATGCCTTCGTAAACGGGTGTTTCGGTAGTGGGAATGATGCCCAGATTGGCTTCAATGGCGGTCAGCAAAATAACCAGCAGGGCCGTGCCAATGTGCCGAAAACCCGGTCGTTTGGTGAGCCACTCACACACAACAACATTTAGGCAAAGAACAAAGAGAAGAAAAATTGTATGGGTCACAGGGGTAGTTAGTAACAACCGCAAGCTACGGGCAGACACGCACCATTTATCCGATAGTCAAAAAATAGCCTGGACGAGCCGATAAAAATACTATAAAATACTATGGAGCAGGGCGGAAAATGAGAAAATAATAAGCGAATGATCTACAAATGTTCAAAACAAACACGTAATTTGAGGTAATTTTTGATTAATATTTAACATAATTAAATCTGTATGAACAGAAAATTACTCATGTGTTTAGGCTTGCTGATGGGTCTTATGAGCTCGGTAGCCGCACAAAACCAGACCTTAACGGGTAAAGTGACGGATAGTAAGGGCACTCCAATGCCCGGTGTTTCCGTACTGGTAAGGGGCACCACGCAGGGAGGAACAACCGATGCGGATGGTACGTATCAGGTTTCGGTTCCCGCTAATGCCAGGGTGGGCTTTAGCTACATTGGTTTTCTGAGCCGGGAGGTTGCCGTTGGCAATCAGTCAACCCTGGACATAACCTTGCAGGAAGACACCCGGCAATTAGAGGAAGTCGTGGTGTCGGGTCTGGCCACAACGGTTAAACGCTCAAACCTTGCCAACGCTGTCACCCGGCTCGATAGCAAGGACCTCACCGGTGTCACCAGCCCCGTTACGACAGACGGTGCCTTGCAGGGCAAAATTGCCGGGGCCAACATCGTCTCGAACAGTTCGGTGCCTGGTGGCGGGTTCAACCTCCAGTTCCGGGGTGTTTCAACACTGGGTGCGTCCGCATCGCAGCCCCTGTTCATTGTCGATGGGGTGTACATCGACAATGGTCAGTACTCTAATGGCCGTTCGGCCGCTAACAAGGCAGCAGCCGGTTCAAACCAGAGCACCCAGGATAACAACGCCAACCGCTTAGCCGACCTGAATCCTGATGACATTGAAAGCCTCGAAGTCCTGAAAGGCTCATCGGCGGCTGCCATCTACGGCACCCGAGCCAACGCCGGGGTAGTCATCATCACGACCAAGCGCGGCAAAGGCGGCAAAACAACCGTTTCCTTTGGGCAGGATTTAGGCTTTAGTAAAGCGCTTAGTTTCTTTGGCGGGGCCGACTGGACCGAACAGAAACTCACGGATCATTTTTCGGACACGAGTACGCCAGCAGGAAGAACTGAACTTGAGGCTGAAATTGGTCGCCTGCGAGCTGCCAGACAGAACGGAACCTACACCGACTGGGAACGGGTTCTTTACGGTGGCACAGGAGCTATTCGGAACACCCGGCTGGGCATTACAGGTGGTAATGAGAAAACCAGGTTCTACGTCAACGGTAGCATACAGGACGAGACGGGTATCATTAAAAACACGGGCTTCAAGCGGTTTTCGATCCGGGCCAACATCGACCATAAATTGACCAACTGGCTTGATTTTAGCATTAGCTCAAACTACATCGTCAGCGACAACGACCGGGGCTGGACTGGTAATGACAACTCGTATGTCAACTACGGCTACTCAATACCGTATACCAGACCATATGTAAATTTATATCCTGATGCTACTGGAAACTACCCGAATAATGTGAACGGCGTAGGTGAAAACCCACTGGCCATTCGGGACCGGGCCATCAACAACCAAAAAAACAACCGTGTTCTACAGGGTTTCACGGTGAATGCCCGCGCCTTCAACAAA
>DATHAW010000044.1:0-1726 GCA_035296465.1 Spirosoma sp. | reverse complement strand
GACTCGCCCGAGGATGCCATTCAGGACGATTTCGATGAACTGGTTTTTCCTAATCATGCTCTGGGTGGCAATATTCTTGGCACCACTGAAACCGTCAGTTCGTTCCGGCGGGAAGACCTGCAACGCTTCATAGCCGAGAATTACGACACCGAGCGAATTGTGTTTGCGTCGGTCAGCAATCTGCCGTTCAAACAGGTTGTGAAGGTGGCCGAAAAGCACCTCCGCGACATACCGGCCCAGCATACCAACCGCAAACGGCAGACACCCACTGACTACCGACCAAAGCAGAGCCGCGTGGAGCGGCCTATTACACAGGCCCAGTGCGCCCTCGGCCGACCGGCCTACGGCCTGACCGACCCCCGCCGGCTACCGTTCTTTATGCTCGTCAACCTACTCGGCGGGCCGGGCATGAACTCCCGGCTGAATCTGAACCTCCGCGAAAAATACGGTCTGGTCTACTCCATCGACGCTAATTTTACGCCGTATCTGGACACGGGGTTTTTGGGCATTTACTTCGGCACCGACCCCAAAAAAGTAGAAAAAGCCTGTGCCCTGATTATGAAGGAAATGAAACGCCTGCGCGAGCAACCCCTGACTACCCTGCAACTCCACCAAACCAAGGAGCAATTGATTGGGCAACTGGCAATGGCCGAAGAAAGCAATAACAGCTTTATGCTGATGATGGCTAAAAGCCTGCTCGACATTCACCGAGTGGAAGCCCTAAATGATATTTTCAGCGATATAAAAGCCGTTACGGCCAGCCAATTGCAAACCCTCGCGCAAGACGTTTTTGTGGAAGATCAGTTCAGTTCCCTGACTTTTGTACCAGAAAAAGATTAAATTCAAACATGGATATGCCGGTTGGTAAACTCCTTATCGTCCTCGGTGGGCTGCTGGTGGTAGCAGGGCTGCTGATTTACCTCATCGGCGACCACTGGCCCGACTGGCTCATTCCAGGCCGCCTGCCGGGCGACATTCGCATCGAACGGCCTCAAAGCTCAGGCGGGGGTGGTTTTTATTTCCCCATCGTTACATGCCTTCTTGTCAGCATCCTGCTCAATCTGGTTGTCGCGCTGGTGAAACGGTTGTTTTGAAGGTTATTAAGCCATCGTTTGCTCTTTACCTTATACCCATAGTACGCGACGATTGCTAACAGCAGCAAACCCAACGCTATGACCCTTGAAGAAGCCCAACACACCGTTGACCAATGGATACGCACGGTGGGTGTACGCTATTTCAGCGAACTCACTAACATGGCCATCCTAACCGAAGAGGTTGGCGAGGTCGCCCGTATGATGGCCCGGCGCTACGGCGAACAATCCGAAAAAGAGTCGGACAAAGACAAAGACCTCGGCGACGAACTGGCCGACGTACTCTGGGTGCTCATCTGCCTGGCCAACCAGACCGGCGTCGATCTGACGGAAGCCTTTCAGAAAAACCTGGAAAAGAAAAACATCCGCGACGCTACGCGGCATCTCGATAATGAGAAGTTGAGGTAATCGGGCGCCGGCCGACCTACCCCGACGACTGGCTTAAATACCCCGAACCGTGATAGAACTCTACGCGCTGGGTCTGCCCATCCCGGTGCTTTATGAGCCGGAAATGCTCACCCGGTTTATTGGGTTGTGGGCTGATCGGCTTCTGCGGCTTCAACAGTTGCACCGGGCCGTTGTTATTCGAGACTAAATACCAGAGTTCTTTACCGGTTGACAAAGCGGCAAGGGCT
>DATHAW010000043.1:0-3010 GCA_035296465.1 Spirosoma sp. | reverse complement strand
GTAGCCATCCGAAAAATTATGCAGCGCAATCACATCATCGGGCAAGTCGACCCGGACGTGGTACTTGACACCCACGTACGCAGATCGGTTTGCCCCAGTGGGTTGGTGCGTAAACGACCGATTGAGCGACTTATCCAGCTTCGACCGCTTGCCGAACGTACCGAGTACCAGACGGCTCGTCAGCAGTGTACCATCGCTGAGCGTAACGGTAAACCGATTATCTGCAAACAGGATCTCATCAACGGATTTACCCAGCCGAAACGCTACGCTGGCTGCCTGACCAAGCTGGTACAGTTCGTGGTCGAGTACGTAGCGGCTGATGCCGAAACCACCCAGGTCCAGCGCACTCTCCAGCAGCCGACCCGAGGGAGACGACACCTGAAACCGGCGTATGTCGGCGGCCCCTAAGTTTCTCAAATTAACGCCCAATGATTCGACGTACTGCCTTACCTCGTTGGATACGTATTCTCCGCACACCTTATGGAAGGGGTACGTTTTTCGCTCCACCAGCGTGACCGTGCGGCCCGCCCGTGCCAGTTCCAGCGCACTCACCAAACCGGCCAGTCCACCGCCCACAATGATGACATCCTGCATACCTTATAAACCGTCAATCCAGGCAACAGTCTAAATAGTGGCAAAGTTTGGCAGGCTCGTGTACATTTGCCCCATGCCAACTACCCTCACTGATTTGCAGGACGACTGGCGGCAAAACAGCGCCCGATACATCGACGATTACCAGTCTGGCCGCTCGTCGTTTATTGCAGGAGTACTACCCCAGACGGCGGTGCAGTTCGGGGTCTATCAGACGCTGGAAATTCTGCATAAACGGCTTGGTAATGACACCATCCGCCGGGCACTGAACCCCGGCGAAACCATCGACAGCCCCCTGAAAGGTCAGCCCGACGGGTCGTGGCTGAAACAAAGCAACATGGTGGGCATCAACGTCCGCACGATTGGTTCGTTCTGGAACGTAGTGAACTACGTGCTCACGCTGCCCGCCAGCCACGACAGCATTCACCTGCTGCCGATCTGGGAACCCGGTGTGGTGGGGAGTCTCTACGGCATGGTAAGCTGGCAAACCAACCCCGAGTTTTTCGACCCCACGCTGGCCAGGTTTGTACCCGCCCTGAACACCGTAGAAAAGCAGCTAAAAGTGGTGGTGAACCTGCTTCATGCAATGGGCCGCAGCGTCGGAATGGACGTTATCCCGCATACCGACCGTTTCTCGGAAATGGTGCTCACCAACCCTGTGCTGTTCGAGTGGGTTCAGCGAGATGGTGCTACCATCGTGGACCACAGCAGTACGGTGTATCGGTACGCTGAGGAAGCCATCTGGCAGTTTTTGAAGTATTACGGGGCGGCCGATGGTACCCCCCTGCTCTTCAGCAAAGATCTTTTTTTCTCGCCTAACCAAGCCGACCCTTCTACCGGTGCAGCCAGGACAACAAGCGCACAGCAAACCAGCCTGACCGACGACCAGCGCCACCGCATTCTGTTCGGCCAGCCACAGGAATACCGGGGACGGATGCGTCGGAGAGTTGACCTGATCCGGCACCTCTGGACGCAGGGACTGGAAACGCTGCCGATGACGATGGCTCCGCCATACCGCGCGCTGCACATCGACCCCGACAATTTTGTGACCGATGAGCACGGACAAATCTGGTATCAGTATGCCTTTGATCAACCTCAGGCCATGTCGCGCGTGTTTGGGCCGCTGGCTCGGTACCGTTTTTATGAATCGAAAGATAATAATCAGAACTGGGAACTGGATTTCAACCGACCCAACTACCCCGCCTGGCAGTACATCAGTGAGAAAGTGTATGACTGCCAGCGGGCCTATAATTTCGATTTCATGCGGGGCGATATGGCTCATGTGCAGATGCGGCCCGAAGGCGTACCAGCCATGATCGGCCATTATTATGATCCACTCCGTTCCATTAAACGCTACGTTCGGGGCAATGGGGTCTTGCACTTCGCTTTCTTTGCCGAGACGTTTCTGGCCCCGCCCAACACGATGGGTTATGGAGACGAAGCCGACCACCTCGATGCCATAGAAGCCGATTCGACGCTGGGTGATTTGCAGTCATTGGTAGTGGGGTCCGACGAGTTCAAAAAGCAGTTTGCTGCCTACGACCAGCTGCGCCGGACACGCCGGTTTGCCCCTAACTTCACGGTGATGACCGCCGACAAAGACGACCCGCGCTTTGATGAATTCTACCGTACCGGTAATCTGTTCCGCTATTTTACGGCGCTGTTCCTGACCGACATGCCGAGTTATGTGGGGTTGGGCTTCGAGGTGCGGAACCGGCACGAAACTCGCGGTGCCAATGAAGAGTATACTAAACTCTATGTGTTCGACATTGGCGACGACCGCCAACCCGACAAGGTGACGCCCGGCCCGTTTAGGCGGGGTCAGAATGCTGAACAGTTCGCAGCCATCAGCCGGATACGTCTCTTCGCCGAGAGTATCTGGCCCGAGGTCGTCGGGAAAGAAACACGCTGGCTGGTAGCGCCCGATACGGCTGGCAAAGACTATATTGCCTGGGCGCATACAGAGCCTACCGGCTACGTATTTCTGGCCAGTATGACCGGACAACTTTCTATCGTTGATTTGTTGGAAACTATCCCTGGGGTTGAGGACGGTGAGGTTGTTTTTGAAGAAGTAGAATGCCGAATCTACAAGCTGCCATAAAGTTGGTCAATGAAGACTTTTCACGATATTTCAACAGATTGAACCAGCCTACGTGGTGATAAAGTTATTTCAGAAACTTCGCTACGTTCTCTTTTGTGACTAGCTGAAACGGAATGAGCGTTTGTTTGTCATAATCCTGATTATTGGCCGCTTTAATGGCCGTTTCAATAGCCTTCAATCCCTGCTGCTCGGCGTTCTGAAAAATTGTAGCGTCTAAACTTCCCTTCTTAACAGCCTGTAGCGCATCGGGAATGGCATCGATGCTGACAACGATGACCTTAGCCTTCAAACCGGCGTCAGTAAGAGCTTTCACGGCTC
>DATHAW010000042.1:0-4047 GCA_035296465.1 Spirosoma sp. | reverse complement strand
CCGAACCCGACAGGCCCGTCAATACGACTAATTTGTTGCGCGGTATAGCAACGTCAATACATTTCAGATTATGTACTTTCGCCCCTTTAATAATGATAAACTGCTTTGGGTCGAGGTGGTCAACGGAACGTAGTGGTGCGGTTGTTTCTGCCGCTGGCCGCTCAGCGGTGCGGTTCTGGCGTTCGGTTTCCGTGGGTGATGTCATGCGAAGTCAATGAGGGAAAACTCTATCCAGGTTTTAACGGTTTTACGTCAGGTTCGGTTCTTTAAACCCATATGATGTTAGGGGCTGGGATAGACCTAAAAACGTTGCATCATCTACCACACTGTCATACATATACTTCATACAGATATGAATTTCGCCCAGGAAGATATTATTCGCCTGACGGTCTCGCTGCTCATGGGTGGGCTGATTGGGGCGGAGCGCGAATATCATGGCAAAGCGGCCGGCTTTCGCACGATGATTATGATCTGCGTTGGATCAGCGTTGTTCACCCTAGTATCTGGCCGCATTGGTGAGTCCGGCGACCGGATTGCGGCCAACGTAGTTAACGGCATCGGCTTTCTGGGAGCGGGCATCATCTTTCGGGAAGACAACCGGGTGAAAGGGCTTACCACGGCTGCTACCGTTTGGGCTGTGTCGGCACTGGGCATGTGTTTGGGAAGTGGGCTGTATGATATAGCGATCATTGGCTTTGGATTTATTACGGCGTCGCTTCTCCTGCTGATGGGCCTGTCGAGACGTATCGGGCGGGCTAACCAGACACGCGACTACAAAATCGTGACGCCGTTCCGAAAAAAGACGCTGAATCAGTACGAAAGCTTCTTTGCCGAATGCGGCCTGGTCCCCACTCGTAGTCGTCAGCAACGCATTGGCAATGAAATAATTGGTCAGTGGCGGGTCGACGGTTCTGAGAAGAACCATGAAAAGTGCATCAAACAATTACTGAATGATCCCGAAGTAAAAGAATTTTCGTTTTGATTTCGTTTACTTATACATTGGCATCAGTTGGTATCTCTATAAGCAGTATTCGCCCGTTTGCTGGTTGTTCTATTCTCCTGATGCCCTTATCTTATTTCTACAACGTACCATGAATTATAGTCAGAAGTTACTGCTCATTATGGCGTTGCTAAGCAGCAGCGTGGCCTTTGGGCAGATCACCGAGGACCCTGACGACCGCCGGAGCCAGGGGCAGGACCCCCTGCGTACGCAAACGCCCGAAGGCCGTCCGCTGCCATTACGCCAGCGGCTGCGGTTTGGGGGCGGCATAAGCGCTCTCCAGCTGGGCAATGCTAACCAGGGTGTTCCTTTTATCATTGGCCTGTCGCCGGTAGTAGCCTACCAGGCCGCAGAACGTCTGGTGCTCGGCGTGGGTGTCGATTACCAGTACGCCCGTTTCCGGACGTTCGATACCAGCGGTCAGCGCCTGAACCTGACGGCCAATCAATACGGTGGTCGCGGGTTTGTCATGTATGAACTGATCCCCAGGCTGATTCCCGGTGTATATGCTCATGCCGAATTGGCAACGACCAGCATTCAGAACGGGTATACGGTTCCGGGACGTCCTTCGCCGGGGCGTTTTAACGTCACTGCGCCCTTAGTAGGTTTTACGTATTCACAGCGCGTGGGTCGGCTGGCGGGCATAAACGTATCGGCCCTGTATAACCTCAATTACACGGCGCAGTCCCGGTATCTATACAACAGTCCGTTTGTGTTCCGACTCCTGTTTTTCTGATCGGCATCATCAACCAAAAAAGGCGGCTCCAACATTGGGACCGCCTTTTTTGGTTGATGAAGTTTATTTCCTACAGCACTTTCTCCCAAATCAACTCAGCAATGCGTCTCATGCCCGAGTCATTTGGGTGAGCGCCAACGGCAGGATCGGCAAATTGATTAAATGCTAAAAATTCATCCTTGCCAACCATACTGCTGAGATCAACTAACGTAATGCCTTTCTCCGCTGCCACACGCCGGATAACAATGTCTGTCTGTGTTCGCTTCCACACACTTGTGGTACACACTATTCTGGCGGGCTGCCCACTGTAGGTAGCCAACCGATCCAGCAATTGCCGCAACTGTGCCTCAAAATTACGCGGGCCTAAAACCTCCGTTTCATCGACGTTTTCGCCCAGCCGGACAATGATCAGATCGGGCTTAAACTGTGTCAGGGGTTCGTTGAATTCGTTAATGCTGTAGCCGGGCTGGCCGAACCTTTGCTCGAAGTTGACCCCCTGTACCAAACGAACCCCCGCTTGGGGATACTGTTGAACTAAACGGGCGGTTAGTAGATGAACGAAATCGTTCTCAGGAGCCGAAGCCGCCATACCATTGTTGTTGAACCAGCCTTTGGCAGGCAGCGGTGGATGTATCATAATGCTGTTGCCAATAACCATCATTCGCTGGTAGTAAGGAGTGAAGGCAGCCTGAGCTGGTTCTGAGGCCAGCTCGTTGATTCGGGTACGGGCCAAAATAGGTCCAGTACCCAAAACGGGTGCCTGATCGCCTGGTAACCAGGTTTTCCCATTATTGTGCGAATACTCGATAAAAGCGCCAATCGGTAGATTCGAAACAGACAGGCGTATTTTTGTGCCAAATGCGACGATGCCTGTTTGTTGGGCAAATGCCGGGATAGGCAGCCCCTGTGGAGTAGGAGGTGGGGGCGTTTTGGGCACCCGGGCAGCAGTAACAGGTAGATAAGGCTTAACGTAGCGGGGATCGGTTCCCTGGCGGGCAGCTGCAACTTCCTCAACGGCTTCCGGATGAGTGCAACTTATGTGCCAGAGGCTGAACCAGAGTAAATAGACAATCAGGTTCTGAACTCTTTTAGGACGCATTTTTCTAAAATGTAAAATTGGGATAGCTACTACTGCCACTAACAACACCATCCCCTCCCAACCAAGCCAGATTCCATAGTAGCTGGCAAACGGCCAGATAGGGGCAGGCCATGCCGACAGCCAGCCAATGCCAGTGGAGATCTGCAAATCTAGAAAGGAGGCCATAGGCAGCGGGTATAAGAGATCGAGTGGGTTTCTTGGCTGAAAAAGGTAATTTTGTAACAACTCCCCACAAAAATAACATGCTATTCAGTTCGGCAATTTTTTTATTCCTCTACCTGCCGTTATTCCTGCTCATCTATTATCTGTTGCCAAAACGCTGGCATAATGCCCTTTTGTTTGCTGCCAGTTTGGTTTTCTATGCCTGGGGCGAGGGGCCGGTTGTCTTGGTGCTGCTCACGTCAGCCCTGATCAATTACATTGCCGGGCAATTAATTGAGCGGGGGCGTCGCCAGACCGGACTTTGGCTTTCTCTGGTTGGCAGCCTGTCGCTGCTGTTCTATTACAAATACGCCAATTTCTTGGTTGAGTCGGTTCGCGGATTGGCCCAGGCTGTATCCCTGCCCACGGCCGATAGCCTGGCCATCGCCCAGATTGCCCTGCCCATTGGCATTAGTTTTTATACCTTCCAGGGAATTTCTTACACGCTTGATATTTACTGGGGAAGAATCCGGGCTAACCGTAGCTTTCTGGACTATGGCACGTACGTAGCAATGTTTCCGCACCAGATTGCCGGTCCTATTGTGCGCTACGCCGACATTGCGCCCGAACTGGCTGACCGCACAACGACACTGGAGAAGTTCGGCATTGGGGCCGAACGGTTTATCATTGGGCTGGCTAAAAAGATACTACTCGCCAATACCTTCGCCGAGTTGGCCGACACCGTCTTCAACGCCCCGCCTGATAGCTACCCAACAGCTACGGCCTGGCTTGGCATCGTTGCTTATACGCTTCAGATCT
Organism: Spirosoma sp.; assembly: GCA_035296465.1. GTDB lineage: Bacteria > Bacteroidota > Bacteroidia > Cytophagales > Spirosomataceae > Spirosoma. The sequence continues at coordinate 252 of DATHAW010000042.1, read as the reverse complement.
ATTTTGACTTCTCCGGCTACTCCGACATGGCCATCGGCTTGGGGAAAATGGTTGGGTTCGATTTTAAAGAGAACTTTAATTATCCCTACGTAGCCCGGTCCATTCAGGATTTCTGGCGACGCTGGCACATTTCCCTTTCGAGCTGGTTCCGCGACTATGTTTATATTCCGCTGGGGGGTAACCGGGGCGGGAAATCCAGTACGTATCGCAACCTGCTGATTGTCTTTTTTGTAACGGGACTGTGGCACGGAG
>DATHAW010000041.1:0-3691 GCA_035296465.1 Spirosoma sp. | reverse complement strand
TTAATCATTCACCTATTCGAGTGAATCCATCAATTGCACCGCGAACGTTTCCGAACTGCTTTAAAAGTTCTTCTGCTGACTCCCGCGAAACACTCAGTTCACTCATTACCATTTTGGCAGCCCGATCCTGCAACTTGATATTAGTAAGTTGCATATCCACCATCTTGTTCCCTTTAACGCGTCCCAGTTGAATCATGACCGCGGTCGAAATCATGTTCAACACAAGTTTCTGGGCTGTTCCGGCTTTCATGCGGGTACTGCCCGTTAGAAATTCAGGCCCTGTTACAACCTCTACCGGAAACTCTGCTGCCTGCGCCACCGCTGACCCGGGATTGCACACTACGCAACCCGTGAGCAAACCAGCAGCCCGCGCCTGATTTAACCCACCAATAACATAGGGAGTCCGACCGGACGCAGCAATTCCAACGACTGTATCAGTTGGTGTAGGCTGATAGTACGCTATATCTTTCCAGGCTTGTTCAGCATCGTCCTCAGCGTTCTCAACAGCTTTTCGGATGGCCCCGTCGCCACCAGCCATTAGCCCAATCACTAAATCGAATGGAACGCCAAAGGTTGGCGGGCACTCAGACGCATCCACCACGCCTAAACGACCACTCGTACCAGCCCCAATGTAGATCAAGCGTCCCCCCTGTCGCATCCGGGTTACGATTTGTGCCACCAGGGCTTCGATTTGTGGAATGGCCTGTTCGACAGCCATCGGCACAGTTTTATCCTCTTTATTAATGCCTACGAGCAAGTCGTGAACAGTCATCTGCTCCAAATGATCGTAGTGAGATGGGTTTTCTGTTATCATGCGATTGAAGGAAGCCTAAACAAATGTCTACACTTTGAGAATGATTTTAGACCAATACCCTAATTTTTCTTGCCTATTTCCTCTATATGGACTTTATTTACAGCGTGATTACTCTAACAGCGAAATTTCGCTAAATACCAATAATGGTAACTGAATCAGATACTCAACTGAACCGATTTAGTGCTACTCTAACCCAGGAAGTCAGCAATCCAGCCGCCCAGGCTATGCTCTATGGTATTGGGCTAACCGAAGCCGATATGCAAAAGCCACAAATTGGCATTGCGAGTACCGGCTATGAGGGCAATACGTGTAATATGCACTTAAATGGATTATCAATTTATGTGAAGCAGGGTATCCAGGCTAGTGGACTAGTTGGCTTGATATTTAATACCATTGGCGTGTCAGACGGTATGACAAACGGCAATGACGGCATGCGCTACTCGTTGCCTAGCCGAGATTTAATTGCCGACTCCATTGAATCGGTGGTGGCAGCCCAATGGTACGACGGGGTTGTAACAGTGGTTGGATGCGACAAAAACATGCCCGGCGCCATTATGGCAATGGCCCGGCTCGACCGGCCCGCTATAATGGTTTACGGCGGCACAATCCGGTCGGGCCATTATAAAGGGCAGAAATTAGATATTGTATCGGCGTTTGAAGCCCTTGGCAAAAAATATGCCGGGAATATCTCCGACGCAGATTTTAAAGGCGTCATTCAGAACTCGATTCCTGGTGCAGGAGCCTGCGGAGGTATGTATACGGCCAACACCATGGCTGCTAGCATTGAGGCCATGGGGCTGAGCCTACCCTTTAGCAGCAGCTATCCGGCAACCCACAGCGGCAAGCAGGAAGAATGCAAAAAGATTGGCGCGGCCATGCGCATATTACTTGAACGAAACATAACACCGGCTGACATCATTAGCCGCGAGTCGATTGAAAACGCGCTAACGATTGTTATGGCCCTTGGTGGTTCAACCAACGCGGTGCTGCACTACCTCGCCATTTCCCGCGCGGCTGGCCTTGCCCTCTCGCTCGACGACATTCAGGCCGTTAGTGACCGGGTACCATTTTTGGCCGATTTAAAGCCAAGTGGCAAGTACTACATGGAAGATATGCTCGAAATAGGGGGCGTTCCAGCGGTCATGAAGTATCTGTATGAACAAGGCATGATTCATGGCGATTGCATTACCGTAACGGGCAAAACCATCGCTGAGAACCTCGCTGACGTACCAAGTCTGAATTTTGAGACCCAATCCATCGTCCACCCCATTACGAATCCCATCAAAAAAACAGGACATATTCAGATTCTGCGGGGCAATCTGTCTCCCACAGGGTCAGTCGCTAAAATTACCGGTAAAGAAGGCGAACGTTTTGAGGGAATAGCTAAAGTATGCGAACACGAAGGTGAAGTGATAACGGCCTTGCAAAACGGCGAAATCCTACCCGGTCAAGTCCTCGTCATTCGTAACTCCGGTCCGAAGGGAGGTCCCGGCATGAGCGAAATGCTGAAACCAACATCGGCTATCATGGGGGCGGGACTCGGCGATAAAGTGGCACTCATCACGGACGGGCGCTTCTCGGGTGGCACGCACGGTTTTGTCGTCGGCCACGTAACGCCCGAAGCCTTCGACGGTGGCCCCATTGCCTTAGTCAAAGATGGTGACCGTATCACCATCGATGCCATTGGCCGAGAGTTGACCCTGCACGTATCCGATGCCGAACTCACCGAACGGCGAAGCCGCTGGACCCAGCCAGCCCCACCTTTCACTAAGGGGGTTCTGGGAAAATATATTAGAAATGTGAAAAGCGCCAGTGAGGGGTGCGTAACGGATGAAATGTAAGTTCGGCTAAGGGTTATATGTATAACGACGTAGTTACTAATCTTCCGAAGGGATTTCCTGATATAGAACAGGCCAGCCAGGCCATCGGTTTTTCAATGCCTTCTGATTTGCAAACAGGAGCATTATTAAAAAGCCTGGCAGGCTCAAAACCCAGGGCTACCCTTTTGGAAATCGGAACAGGAACAGGGTTAGCTACTGCCTGGTTGCTTGCCGGTATGGATCCAGACTCGTCACTCATATCAATAGACAACGAATTAACGTATCAGTCTATAGCTGAGTGCGTTTTGGGTAACGATACCCGTTTGCAACTCATATGTACAGACGCTGGCAATTGGCTGGAAGCGAACGAAGACCAGAAATTCGACCTGATTTTTGCGGATGCCTGGCCGGGAAAATATGCTAATCTAGACGCTACGTTACGTTCATTATCAACAGGAGGGCTATATGTTGTCGACGATATGTTGCCTCAACCAAACTGGCCATCAGGGCACGGCGACAATGTTGATAAACTGGTTGCTGATCTGGAAAGCCGGGACGATTTACACATAGTGAAAATCGCCTGGTCAACAGGAATTCTAATCGCCACAAAGAAATAGATAGTAGTAATTCGACAACAAACTAACGAAACATACAAACCGCACCAACCTAATGGAAACGGTCAGCATTTTTTCAGAAATAACGATTAAGCCGGAGGCTCCAATAACGGAACCGGCGGTTACCTATATTAACGGCTCACAAGCGCTCATGCGAGCACTCGTGGCGGAAGGTGTAGAAACCATATTTGGGTATCCTGGTGGAGCTATTATGCCCGTTTACGATGCCCTTTATGATTTTCAGGACCGCATTAACCATATTTTAGTACGTCACGAGCAGGGTGCGGCTCATGCAGCGGAGGGATATGCCCGCGTTACGGGTCGTGCCGGCGTCTGTCTGGTCACATCGGGACCAGGGGCAACAAACCTTGTTACGGGTATTGCCGACGCGCTAATCGACTCCACACCAATGGTGTGCATTGTGGGGCAGGTTGGCAAAAAGC
>DATHAW010000040.1:0-5154 GCA_035296465.1 Spirosoma sp. | reverse complement strand
GACGGTTGACCAACTACCTGCGGCTGAAGGTAGAGACGTATTATCAACGGCTGTTCGATATTCCGGTGAGTGCGAATCAGCGCGACGCCTTTGCGGTTATCAACCAGTTCAGTGGCTTCACGAATCAGCCATTAGTGAACGGCGGTCACGGTCGCAACTACGGGCTTGAAGTAACGGTAGAGCAATTTCTGCACAACGGCTTCTATTTTCTGCTGGCCTCATCGCTCTACAATTCAGACTATCAGGGATCGGATGGGGTGTGGCGCAACACCCGCTGGAATGGCCGCTACGCCGAAAGTTTGCTGGTTGGGAAAGAGTGGGGCACTAACAAGAATGTGTTTGGCCTGAATCTGAAGCTCAGCTACTACGGCGGCTACCGCGATACGCCCATTGATATAGCCGAATCGAAGCGGCTGGGCGAAACGGTCTACGTTAATGGCATGGCTTTTACTCAACAACTACCGGCCTATTTTCGGCCCGACGTTCGGCTAAGCTGGAAGAAAAACCGCCCCCACTCAACCCGTACCCTTTCGCTCGATTTACAAAATGCCGTGAACCGTCAGAACGTATACGGCCGCTATTTCGACCCGAATACCAGCAACGTCAAAACCTATTACGGCACTGGTCTGATTCCGGTGTTGAGTTATCGAGTAGCGTTCTGACCGGAGGGCAGGCTCAGCAGAGAAAATTACCAGTTATCCATCAACCTGGAGACGGGCTCGTACAGGCGTGTGTAGGCAATCTGTGTGGCTACAGCCAGAAACATGAAACCGGTCGTTCGGTTGAAGATGGTGACAACACGAGGGGTGAACAGCCGTTTGAGCCGGTGGGCGTAGTAGGCCAGGGCCATTTCAGTCACAAAAACACCTAGCAGGCTGGCCCCCATGAATCCATACTGCTGCGCTATATTGTAGTGCAGATGCGACCGAATGTACGCCACGATGGTTACCCAGGAAACAAAATTGATGGGGTTCAGGGCGTTCAGTAAAAAGCCGGTTGTCACGTAGTACACGGCATTGCCTAACCGCGTTTTTGGATACGCCAGCCGGGGAGTTCCCTTCAGAATATTGACCAGGCCCATGGCCGTCAGAAACAAGACGCCCACGAAAGCCATCAGGTGTTCGAAGCCCTGCACTTTGGGGATAAACGACGTACCAAGCAACGCAGCCAGCACAAACAACGCATCGCCGACAATCACACCAAAAACGATTTTCATGCCCGAACGAAAACCGTTATCGACGCTATTCTGAATAAGTGCAAAAAAGACGGTTCCGAACGTTAAGCACAAAGCTACACCAACCAGAAAACCGTAAAGAATGGGTAAGAACACGAATTTTTAGGTGTTTGAGAGTGCGTGTATCTGGGCTGTCGGTATTGTATGTACGCCACATACGCACCCTTAAACTCGCATCTACCTACGAACTGTTTTAAACACCCCGCAACCGGGCAACCATTAGCAGTCCGCTCACACTTAGTGCATCGGTGATTCGGCTGGCCATAACCATGTCGACGGCTTCGGCGAGGGGCAGTTTCCAGATGCGCAGCTCTTCAGTTTCTTCAGGTTCGTGGTCGCCCTGCGTCAGCCCTTCGGCAATGTAAAGAAAGCCTTCTTCGTCGGTGGCCGAGTTGGAGGTATGAATGCGGGCTATTGGGGTCCACTGGCTGGCTTCTAGGCCAGTTTCCTCCTTGAGTTCGCGTTTGGCCGATTCAAGCGGATCGGTACCCAGCGGGGAACCACCTTCAGGAATTTCCCACGAGTATTCGTCCAGTGGATACCGGTACTGGCCAACGAGGTAGGTGTTGCCGTCTTCGTCGAGTGGAATAACACCCACCGCCTTGTTTTTGAAGCTAACGACGCCATAAATACCGGGTGTTCCAGCGGGCGTTACGACCTCTTCGTGCCGGATAGCCAGCCAGGGATTTTCATACCTGACCGCTGAATTAAGCGTTTGCCAGGGGTTTTTCGTCATGTTCATAAGGCCGAAAGTACGAACATTTCGGCTACGAATGGCTAACTTTGGTATCCCAAAGGCCGGATACTCACCGCCCGGCAACGGTCTTTTCTACCGCATGATCACACCACAACGGGTCAAATATCGCTGGATGGGCATATCGCTCGGGTTGAGTGTCGTGCTGCTGGTGATAAAATTCACAGCCTACTTCCTGACCCTGTCGACGGCCATCCTGACGGATGCCGTGGAGTCTATTGTGAACGTAGTGGCCAGCGGTTTTGCCTTTTACAGCATCTACTTAGCCGGGCTTCCACCCGACAAAAATCACCCCTATGGTCACGGAAAGGTAGAGTTCCTGTCGTCCGGCTTCGAGGGTGCCATGATTCTGTCGGCGGGTATGGTCATCATCTGGCAGTCTATACTGAGCATCTTCGAGCCGCACGAACTCAGCAATCTGGACTGGGGCCTCCTCCTGATTGGCATTACGGCCGCAGCCAACGGCTTTGTCGGCTGGCGGCTCATTCGGTCGGGACGCCAGACGGACTCGCTGGCCCTCACCGCCGACGGGCGGCATTTGCTCACCGATACGTTCAGCAGTATCGTGGTGATGGTGGGCGTGGGGCTGGTAGCCCTGACAGGGCAGCGCTGGATCGACAGTGCGCTGTCGCTGCTGCTGTCGTTTGTCATTATTTACAACGGCTTTCAGATCACCCGGCAGTCGGTGGCCCGGCTCATGGACGAAACGGATGCCCCCACCTTGGGTCGCGTCGTCACCGTGCTAAACGCCCATAAAGACCGTAACTGGATCGACGTGCACAACCTGCGCATTCAGAAGTACGGGTCTGACCTGCACATCGACTGTCACCTGACGCTGCCCTATTACTGGGAACTGACCCAGGTGCACGATCAGGTGCATCGTTTTGAGGATACCCTTAAGGAGGGTTTTCAGGGTGAAGTAGAGATTTTTGTCCATACAGACCCCTGCATGAAGGAATGCTGCCACTACTGCCGCGTGGCCGACTGCCCTGTGCGGGCGTCGGCGTTCATCCGCGATGTTGAGTGGACAGCCGCTAATCTGCCGCTGAACCAGAAGCATTTTATGCCCATGTCGGTACGCGGAGCCGTAGACTGAATCGGAACCACGGCCAGACGGGTCTTTACCAGACACCACCATCTTACCAGGCAGTTGGCATTCAGTACGGTTCTATGCTGAGTGGTTGACCGTTGACATGGCGAACATCTTCTCCTTTTACAGAAAAGGATTGCACTACCTTAAAGTCTTACTTCAGCTAGTCTACCAACTAATCCGTATGCCAGTCACTGCCACCTATCGAAAACGCTTCGGCCTGTTCCGTAACCCGGCCGTCAGGCGCGAACTGCAATTGCTCAATCCCGTCAGCGACCACCAGCGCATGGTGCACCTGCTGACTGCCTATGAGTTTCCGTTTGATATTACCCGAGCTCTCGAACTTGCCTTGTTTCATACCTACGCCAGCCCGCGCGTATCGGGACTGCTAGCCCACACCGGAGAGTTTGAACACCATGGCCAGAAACGTTATGACGATACAGGCCGCCTGATTCAGGAATTTATCGAATCGGGCTACGACAGTGAAAAAGGGCAACGGGCCATTGCCCACATGAATCTGATCCATAGTCACTACCGTATCGATAACGCCGATTTCCTGTTTGTGCTAGGTACGTTTGTCTTATATCCCATCGAGTGGCTCAAACACTACGGCTGGCGATCGTTGACACCATCGGAAGAACTGGCCTTGTTCTACTTTTTTCGGGAAGTAGGCCAACGCATGAACTTAATTGATCTACCCGGCAGCCTGCCCGATTTGCGGGCTTTTATGGATGTTTATGAAACCAGACACTTCCGGTATACCGAAAGTAACCGGCGCATCGCCGACGCTACCGTAAAAATCGTGCAGGGCTGGTTTCCGGCTTTTCTGCACCCGCTGGTGCGCCCAACCTTTGCCGCCCTGATTAACGATAAACTCAGAATGGCGTTTGCTTATGAACGTCCGCCTGGCTGGTTTACGGCTATTGTTACCGGGGCGTTATGGGTGCGAAAATGGCCGTTGCGCTGGCTGACCGTTGAGTCTTATCCGTCGATAATAGCGAAAACGAGGTACCGGCATTACCCGGCCGGACCACCCGAAATAGAAGCTGTCGGCCCAGACCAACTTATGGAGAAAACGGCTGATTCTTAGCTTATTCGTACCTTCTCAATCATTGCCTTGATGAAGGCTGGGGAAAATTTTTCTGGCTGTTGTGCCTTTCGCCCGCATACTCCCCTATTCCTGGTAGCTCATGCCTGGTTGATTGAAGTCGGACTGTAGCGTAATCAAAAGTTGCTGCATTAGTAATAGAAAGAATTTTATCAGAATTATTGTATTAAATCTTTTTATTTACCAATTTTGACCCACTGCCAAATCGAAGAGCTGGCAACAGGCATTTGTTTTTAATTCAGGTTGTATTCAATACCGGAAAGGCTGGTCGCGCTACGACCAGCCTTTTTATTGTTGAAGGGTTCGCAATGGTTGACCGGCTTATCTGATAGTTTCTTTATTTTGCCCCCGATTCACCAGGTACTCATCGCCCACAAATCCCTTTAAAATCGCAGTACTGGCAGGTTTCAATCTGATCCGTTTTGCGGAAAGGCTCGCTGGGGTCAAAAAGGCGCTGAATAATCCTACGGAGCAAATCTTCCGAGTGTTGAATGTACTGTTCGGGGGTATCGTCCTCACCAAAGCGGACCGGATTCGTTTTGAAGCCCCCGGGGATGTCACGGAATGAATAAAACCCGGCTTCAACGGGCATGTTTCCGGCGGGGTAAACGTCGGCGATGTCCCGGTTCAGAGGCAGCCCACCGTAGTCGCGGATGTTTTTGAGGGTTAGGTAACGGTAGAGCCACAACTGACGCATTTTATCGGCCGAGCCATCATTCAGCAGTTTGTCAGCTAAGTCTTTGGGTGTTTTATTATCTAACTTAACACTGCCGGTTTTGTAGTCCACAATCCGAATCTGCCCACCGTACTGCTCGATCCGGTCGATTTTTCCGGCGATGCGTACTCGTAACGTAGGATGCCCCATTGAATATAGGTGGGGTAAGTGTCCGTTAAGGGGCACATCGATGTAAGTATCCAGCGTTTGCTCGGTGCCAATGACAATTAGCCCCGCTAGGTCGCTCTGCTGG
>DATHAW010000039.1:0-8176 GCA_035296465.1 Spirosoma sp. | reverse complement strand
CGTAATATGCCCCCGTCGGTGTCGGATTCAGCCGGACGTTTTGTCTTGCTTAACGAAAAAGCTGCCACCGCTTTAAAATTCAGGAGCGCCCAGGAGGCTGTTGGTCAGTTGCTCTGGCTCGATGATAGCACAGAAGTACAGGTAGCGGGTGTACTCAAAGATTTTAATTACCAAAACCTTTCTCAGCCGCTTCGCCCGTTGCTACTACGTTATAAACCAGACCAGTTCCATTATCTGAACGTTAAGGTGGACCCGGGTGCGAAAGCAAGCATTATTCCGGCGCTTGAACAGGCATGGAAACAGCTCAACCCTCACGAACCGTTCACGTATCAGTGGGTTGATGAAGAGCTATACAATCATCACCTGCACCTCGACGACCTGTCGGTGTCTGGATTACTGGTCTCTATGGCTTTGTCAATTGCTTGTTTAGGGCTTCTTGGCATGGTTACGTACTCCACAGCTACGCGAATTAAGGAAGTGGGGATTCGGAAAGTGATGGGAGCGAATGTAGGCCAGCTTGTTGCGCTTTTGTCGAAGGATTTTGTCAGCCTGCTCTTGTTAGCGGGTGTTATTGCCCTGCCGCTTGGCTACGCAGCCGGTCGATTGTTTCTCAACGAGTTTGCCCATCGAATCGAGATCGGAACTGGTATTCTCGTAAGCTGTTTCGCTACCATGCTGCTGGTAGGTGGTGTGACTATTGGATGGCGAACCTATCGGTCCGCCCGCATGAACCCTGTCGAATCATTAAAAAATGAATAAGGGAATGCGCAGGGAACGACAGCAGAGTACATTATTATGGTAGAAATGTGCTGGACTAGTTGACCAATATACCCGTAATAGTTGGTCTGTATTTGTCGCAGCCGTTTAGTCGATTATATCGGACATTAAAAACCGTTTCAGTTGATTTAGTCTAAGCTGGTGAAAGCGGCTGTCCTATCTACAGACGTCAGTATTGAACAGAGAAGCAGTAAACGGTTAACCCAGCCGACGTACGAGCAGGCTATTTACCAATTCGAACAGGCTGGCGGGCTTGAGCGTCCGCCAGTTGGCAATGTCGAGGGTGCCGCCAAAGTTGATATAGTAATCGAGCCGGTACTTCTTCCACTCGCGTTCAATAAATTCGGGCGAATGGATGGCCGCTATCCAGCCGTCTTCTACGTCCTCGAACCACTCTTCATAGTAACTGTCGTCGGAGCCGTGGAAGTTGAGGATATTTTCGCTGATGAGGATAAAATACTTGATGCCTTCATTAACGAGTACATCCACCACCTGCCGCTTCAGATACATGATATCGTTGTGGAGCGTGTCGTTCCACTCACCGAAAAGTTCGATGACTGCAAACTGCCGGTCGTAGTTGGCAAAAAGTATCTTACAATAGAGCGTTTCGGACCCTATGTCGTCCCAAAGCGGGTGGATGTAGTAACCGTAAATATCGTTCTCGTACTGGTGCAAGTTGTACTCTCGTGCGTAGAAGGGCGAGCGCTCGTCGTCCGATGCGTTGTAATACTTTTCCCAGCCGTAGTAGGGTTCAATGTCCTGCATGATGCACTAAATTCGGCTCGGTGGTTTGGGATCGGCCAGCCACATAACGTTAAATTTTGCGGGTTTGTTGAGTCAGAACTAGCTCAATGAGGCTGCATCCCATAGCGAGAATTTAGTTCAGTATTTGTACAGGTCTGAGCTGTTGACCATTTTTAAGTTGGTATAGACTGCTAAGGCGAAAATATACGTATACCTCAACTGCCTACCGCCTGAAAGTCTGAAGTTACTATAAGGAAAAGACAATTGTTAGTTTTATAAGGGAGCATCAGCCGTTGTTTTATCGCCGGGCGGTAAACGTAATTGTATAGCATAATTTATCTATTTTTGAACAGTTTTACAGATAGCTACTGCTTGTAAAATTACATATAACACTGATAATTAATGGCGGTGCTGTAGCTTATCAGGCAAACTAACGCGTTTGGACAAAGCTGTTTGTTCCCCGTAGCTGTATCACTTACTTCACTGCTTGCACCGTATCAGCCAACTACAATGATTATTTTAATTGCCGACGATGATGCCGATGACCGGATGTTCCTTGAACAGGCCATGCGTCAGAACGGGTATTCGCAGGGCATACAGTTTGTGAATGACGGTGAAGAGCTAATGGACTACCTTTACCGGAAAGGAGAGTTTAACAGCCAGAACGCTCCGTGGCCAAGTATGCTCATTCTGGATTTGAACATGCCCCGCAAGAATGGTTTTCAGGCCCTGCTGGAAATTAAGGAAAATCCTAAACTACGCCGGTTGCCCGTTATTGTGATGACGACGTCGTCGGCCGAGGAAGACGTACTGAAAACGTATAATTTAGGTGTCAACTCATTTGTTACCAAGCCGTTTAATTATAACCGGCTGGTAGAAATAGTCGGTACGCTCAAAGCGTACTGGATGGATATGGCCAAACTGCCTTAAGTGCTATTTTTCCTCACTCACTGTTTATGAATATTGTTGCTCCTTTACTCGATGTTGCCGAAAGAAAAGCCCTGATCCGTGTCTTACTCATTGAAGATGACGAAGACGATTACCTGCTGACCAGGGCGTTGGTAACGTCTAAAGAAAATGCCAATATTAAACTCGATTGGGTAGATAGCTACGAACAGGCGCTGACCATGATTGAGGCCAACGACCACGATGTTTACCTGGTCGATTACCGGTTAGGGCATCAGACCGGAATCACCCTCATTCAGGAAGCGTTTCGAATGGGCTGCCGCGCCCCCATGATTCTGCTCACGGGTCAGGACGACCTCACGGTCGACCAGTCGGCCCTGGAACTCGGTGCGGCCGACTATCTGGTAAAGGGCACCATCAATGCCCAGCTCCTCGGACGCAGCATCCGCTACGCCCTGCGGCAAGCCAGCGTCCTGGCCGAAGTAGCCCAGAAAGAAAATAAGTACCGCTCCCTGTTCGAACGATCCATCGACGCCATCTTCGTTGCCACCAGCCAGATGCACTTTCAGGATGCCAATCCATCTGTTGAACGGTTGCTCGAATACACGCGTGACGAATTGGGACAACTAAACCCAGCCCGCTTGTTTGTTGATCTGGACTGTTTACGCAAACTCCGATTTTATGTTCGCGAACACGGACAAATCAAAGATTTTGAGGCTATACTAATTACAAAAAGCGGACGCAAACGCATCTGTCTGATATCCGTTTGGGCAGTCGACGACATAGCCGGCCGACCGGAGTGGTATCAGGGTATTGTGCGCGACGTTACAGAACAGAAACAGGCACAGCAGGATCTGATCCTGGCTGAAAAGCTGACCATGACCGGCAAAATTGCCCGCAGCATTGCGCATGAGGTCAGAAACCCGCTCACAAACTTGAGTTTGGCGCTGGAGCAGTTAAAAGATGAACTGGATACGGATAGTGAGTATGTCACCATGTTTACCGACATCATTGGCCGCAATGTAGATCGGATCGGGCAGTTGATTACGGAAATGCTTAACTCCTCCAAACCGCGTGAACTCGATCGCAAACGTCAGGATTTCAACGCCATTGTAAAGGCTACGTTGCAACTGGTTGCCGACCGCATCAAACTGAAGCGTATGCGGATCGAAACTACGTTCGAAGCCGGCGATTGCTTGGCGCTGCTCGATAGCGACCAGGTCAGGACGGCACTCCTCAATATTCTTGTCAATGCCGTTGAAGCTATGGAAGATGGTAAGGGTGTGCTTAAAGTTAAAACAGATTGCCTGAACGACGGTCGGGTTTGTGTAGAAGTGACCGATAACGGAGGTGGGATCAGCGATGCCGACCGGAAGAGGCTCTTCGATCCCTTTTTTACGGGTAAGTCGGGCGGTATGGGCCTGGGGCTTACCGCTACGCAAAATATCATCAATAGCCACAAAGGCTCTATTGAAGTTGATAGTGCTTTAGGAAAAGGAACCACATTTCGACTTTATCTCCCAAAATAAACAGAGTCCTTAGTATAGACTCAAAACTCACAGAACCAACTCATGACGAGTTGGTTCTGTGGGTTTTGAGTTTGTGTAAATTTATACACACATGACAAACAATGTGCCTAAAAATACACATCTCCTCAGTCTATTTGATTAGGGATTATTATCTAATGATCATTTGTAAAGAACTAATAATCAACTAAATAACTCGAAATTTTTCGATAACTTAATGACTGCCTGGAATGTGGCACAGTTTAGGATTAGATATAATCCTAAGAAGATAATACTATGTGGACACCCACTCACTTTCCGGCAGCGATGCGTTCATTAAACCACAGCACGCGTGCCAAGGCAATCGAAATTGCTAATCAATTACTGGAGCAGGGGCAGCTGGATCAACAGCGTGTCGTTGCTGTTAGTGTAGATGAGGCCCGCCGATGGGCACGTTGCAGTCGCGTGGAGACAGAGGTGGTGGCGAACCAGATTCGTCCGTTCGCCTGAAGCCACATTTTACTAAACTATACTCTGCGATGACCTGGAGGAAAGATATTTACGATTCGTTAACTAGTTGCGCCACTCTCTGCGATGAGTTTGCTACGGAGTGTTCCCGCACTGAAGAGATTGAGGTCTGGTATCGCAGTATATTCCTGAGTCTTGATTGCGCTGACATATGTCGGCAACTGGCCATGCTCTACGTACGTGGGTCAGAAAACACCCGTTTGCTGGCTAAAGCCTGCATTGAAATATGTGAGAAATGCGCCCAGGAGGTAAGCAGGTTTGATACACAACAGGGCAAACAGGTGTTTGCCCTATGCCAGCAGACTATTCTGAGTTGCGTGGGTATTCTGGATATGGACTATCGTTCGGATGATGCGAACTCCCCAGCCATAACCCCGGCGTCCCGCTTTTACGGTATCGACCTGCGCGAAACACTTTATAATTAAGTTTAATAGGGCTGAGAAAGTCAATGAAGTCACAGGAATCGTAAGAGCAGATACCACACGCACTTACGGGTTCTGTGACTTCGTTGATTTAGTCTGATTTTAGAAACCCAAAACTCACCCCACATAAAATTTTTAGCATATGGAAAGCAAACCACAGAAGAATCAGCAGATGACGAAAATTCATGACATGGTCGAGGATATCCGCATTGCCATGATGACCACCATCGACGAACAGGGTAATCTGGTAAGTCGCCCTATGGCTGCTCTAGAGTTTGATGAGGAAGGAAATGTCTGGTTTTTTACTAATCGTACTGCGCCTAAAGTAGACCAGATCCAACATAACGAGCAGCATGTTAACATAGCCTTTGCTTCCGTCAGCGACGCTAGTTACGTATCCATTTCCGGCACGGCCACCGAGGTAAACGACCGAGCCAAGATCGATGAGTTGTGGAACCCTCAGGCAAAAGCCTGGTTTCCAAAGGGCAAAGACGATCCGGATCTGACTCTCCTGAAAGTTCATACCCAAATGGCCGAGTACTGGGATTCCAGTGACAGCACAATGGTGCGATTTTTCCAGCAGGCGAAAGCGGTTATAACGGGCAGTACTCCCAATATGGGCGAAAACGAAAAAGTTTATAATTAGTTAAACGTAACAGAGCGGATGATGGGCATTCGCTCTGTTACGTTTAACTAATTATGATTGTAAGCCAAACCGACGCTGGCTGGCAGGTTATTAACCAGCAGGCACATGGATTACTGGCAGTTCAGGCAGCTATGCACTGGCGCGCTGATAAGCGCCCGGTCCACTGGATCGAAACCCTAATTGCCCTCACCGAACACGATGATGGGCAGGAGCCGTGGGAGGGTCGCAATCACCTTACAGCCGCGGGCGCTCCACTTCCTTTCCAAATTCCCGAATACTCCATTGAGCAGTGTCGGAACATGATTGAAATTGGCTTGCAGAAAAGCCGCTGGAATGCGCTAATGCTGTCCATGCATACCTCTTTCTTGTATAAACAAAAGCGGGGCAGTGATCCCGAATTAGACCAATTTCTCGATCAGCAGGCAACCAACCAGCCCAAGTGGCGTAAGCAATATGGAGCTACCAAAGCCGATGCTGCCTACGCCTACGCCTTTGTGCAGTGGTGCGATGCCTTATCGCTTGTATTATGCCTGAACCAGATACCACCCGAATCCCGTCGGCTAGAAGTCAGCCTAGGACCCGATGGCTCATCCTATTTTATTTTTCAGCGTGACGATGAGTCGCTGGGCCTGGACCCGTGGCCATTTGATAAGGACGAGTTTTCTGTACATGTAGAAGCGTTTAAATTGGCGCAACTGGTTTTTAAGGACGATAAGGAACTCTACAATGCCATGCAGAATGCAGAAATAGAGATAAGGGAGTGGACTTTCAGAAAAATATAAACCCTGTCTGGTACTTGGTCAGTTTGTTGCAACCCGCCCTCTAAGGGCTTTATCCCGTGTGATTCCTTTTTTGCTGGCGTCTACTATATGTCACCAGATTGAGTTGTATACTGAAATAAGTCAATAGATCAAGTAGATTAAAAACTAAAAAGCCTACCCTCAATGAGGGTAGGCTTTCCGATCCCACCATTCACTACACTACCAGGGCCAGTCGAGCCATCGACGCATGTGCTGAGTCGATACTCTGTTTTTGGCGCAACAATACATCGCGCGTACTGGCTGCTAAGTCCGTTTCCTGTAATACAGAATTATAATTTTCGAGGGCTTCCTGATCGCCCCGCTGACACTCTTGTACCGTTGCCTTATCGTCGTTGCTCGCAAAGGTTGACTTTACATTAATCCAGGCGCGGTGCAAATCGGCTGCTAAGCTTGTGCCATTATCCGGCTCACCACCCAGAGTTTTTATCTCCCGTTCCAGTTCCATAGCAAACTCACTACGTTGACGAGACTGGGTCAAAAATAAACTTTTCAGTTCGGCGTCTTTTACGCTTTCAGCCGCTTCCTGATACCCTTTTTCTGCATCATGGTTGCGAGTCAATAACTTGTTTAATTGATCGAGAACCTCGCCCCTTGTCTCCTTAACATTCATAACATTAAGATGTTTTGATTGCGTAATGAAAAGATTTTAGTGATTCTGTATGGTTGAGTTGTTAAATGAAATTAAGGCGCTGGAGTTAACTCCAGCGCCTTAATTTCTAGTTATTATTCATCACTCAATTTTCCTTCTTTAGCCTCGCGCTGCATTTTCTTATTAGCAAAAACAGCAACGTCTACCCGGCGGTTTTTACTGCGACCAGCCTCTGATGTGTTATCAGCGATCGGCTGGGCTTCGCCATAGCCTTTCTCTTCAATCCGCGAAGATTTTACGCCCTGTGACTCCAAAAATGAGGCAACAGCCTGCGCCCGGCGTTCCGAAAGTGTCTGGTTAGTCGCATCCGAGCCCGTAGCGTCGGCATGGCCTTCAATACGGATGTCGGTATCTTCGTACTTATTGAGTGTTTGCGCAAATTCCGTTAACTGGCGTTTCGTTTCAGGTTTCAGCTGATAGGAATTCACATCAAAAAGGATGTCGGAGCCGAAGGTAATCTTAATGCCTTCCCCAACTCGTTCAACCTGCGCGTTTGGCAACTCGCGTCTCATTTCTTCTGCCTGCTTATCCATCCGGCGTCCAATCACGGCGCCAGCTGCTCCGCCAACCGTAGCACCCAGAATAGAACCTAAGACGGTATTGCCCGAACGACGGCCAACAACCCCGCCAATAACTGCTCCGCTGCCGGCGCCAATAACAGCACCACGTTGGGTTTTATTTGTCTTATTTTTTACTGACTTACAGCTGGTTAGGCCGTTGGACGATAAAAGACTGCCCACTATAAGTACGAGCAGCGACATCTTACCGATTGACTTGAACTGACTTGTCATATGTGTTGTGAATAAATTGGTACTGCTTATAGACACCCAAACGCTGTACCAGTTTAATAGTGAAAGTAGATTAGGTGGTGTGGCCTTTTATTATATGTATGATTAAGAGCGCATTATCCGAATACTGTTCTGCTGTTTTGACCTGCATACAGTACTATTAGTGAATAAACTTAGTAGAGTAGCCGGGAAGGCCGATGCCTATTTGTGTAGAACCCCCTCCACACCGAATAGGCATTTATGCTAGGGTTGTAATACGCTCTAATTAAGCGGTCCTCAGTTCATTGTCAGTCTGTAGATGAGCAAACGAAAACTGTAATGGCTGCGTTAAATAACTGTGTAAACACGAGAAATTTCACGAATTGATTCATGCTAACCATCAAGTCTCTT
>DATHAW010000038.1:0-2849 GCA_035296465.1 Spirosoma sp. | reverse complement strand
ACGAGATAGCCGAAGAACGTGGTTTAGCCGTTTCGACGATTGAGTCGCACCTGGCACAGGCGATCAGCTCCGGTGAACTCGCCATCGACGCCCTGCTGCCACGTGCTAAAGCTTCCGCCATTCGCCAGTACTTAGCCGAGCATACATCGCAGACACTGAGCGAAGCCCGGCAGGCACTGGGCGATGACGTAACGTATAGCGAGATCCGGTTTGTTTACAACGCCATGCGGGCAGAAGAAGCGTAATGACTGGGCCGGGGAATTGATCAGTATCCTCCGTAGAACTTTCGCAGGCCCCATTCTATCGTTGCCAGCGTCAGCACGACGAAGAACAGCCACCGCCAGTTAATAATCTCATTCATTTCTTCGGTGCTCGTCAGGCGGGCGGGGCGCGGAGCGGCCGTTAGGTTACGCACGAGGTCGTCTATGCGGTTGGCGCTATAAAACTGGCCACCCGTCTGTTGCGCTAACTGCTGGAGCAGGCCATGATCGGCGGTCGTGTTGAGTGCTTCGAGTTGCAGGTCGCGCACCACAAATTGCCCTGACGACTGCTCAACCTTACCAGCCGTGCTCACTGTAGCCCGAAAGCGGTATGCACCCTGAGGCAGTCGGCTGATTTCGAACCGGCTGTTAGCGGCCGTGGGCGTGTAGTTATACGAGCGCGCAATACCTTTTTCATCCGTAATTTCGATCCGAACCGGTTTGTCATATAACCGTTCGTAAATGTCATTGTAGAGCTCCGTCTCGAAAATAACTTTCTCACCCGCTACGAACTCATTGCGGATTGGGTACACCCTGAGCTTTCTCCGGTCTTCCTTTACCGAGATGAGTTGTATTACCTTTTGTATCAACTCATCGACCACTTCCTGTTTTTCGGTCAGCGCGTATTCTTCAAGCCGCCATGCCCACAGGCCCTCGCCCGCCAGCACAGCCGATTTGCGCGGTGCCGTTACGTTTATTGCCAACAGTGGCTTTGTTGTGCGCACGCTGCCTACCTGTTGCCACAGCACGACGTCGCTACCCGGCTGAACACGAAATTCGCCGTAGGGAACGGCCATCGGCGGCAGTTTACCCAGGAGTTCCAGCCGGGTCGGGTCCAGATTCAGCTGCTTGAATTCAGGATTGAACACACCCGTAACTTTATCGCTCTGATTTGACTGGGTGTTTACCTGCATCACCGGATTCGTGGTATTGAATGCGCCCAGTGCCGACTGGTTCCCTAATACAAACAGCACGGGTGTGTTCTTAGCCAGGTACTTCCGAACCAAGTCATTACCGAAGCCGCTGTTGTCGGGAAGCTGGTGCAGGATGATGAGGTCATACGGCTTGTCGGCAGCGGGAGCTCCTCCCGACGCAGTAGGGTCGGCAGAACCCGGCTGTCCACCCGTTAAGATGCGGATGTCTACCTCATAATTCTGATTTTTTTCCAGCAGATTACGCAGCGCTTTTATGTCCGGATGGGGTGCCAGCGCCAGCAGCAGGACTTTTTCCTTACCGTCGATGACATCCAGATACACGTCCTGCCGGTTATTGCGGAGATTGAATTCGCCCGGCTGCGGCAACACATCCACTACATAGTGCTGAACGCCTTTCTGCGTGGCCGTTGTCTGGAAGGTAACTTGGTTGAACGTATCATTTTTTCCGAAGCGGAGCACTTGCCGGCCCAGTTCTTTCCCATTCTGCCGCAGCACCACTGTGGCACTCCGTCCCTGAAACCCGTTGCTGACGATTTCTGCCTGCACGGGAAACTGGTTGCCGAGGTATGCAATCCGGTTGGCAACGATGCCCTTTAGCTGTATATCTCTTTTAGGGATTGTGTCGCCTAAGCCAACCGTCTGCACCGCAAACGGATATTGACCAAACGTTGGCGAGACACCCTGATTAAAAATGCCGTCAGACACCAGCACTACGTCCGTTAAGTTACGTCCCTCGTAGTCCGAACGAACACCTGACAAAAGGCCCGACAAATCGGATGTGCGCTGGGTAAAGGGAATCTGGGTCAGGTCCGGGTTGCCCTCATTCGTGATGGTATCGCCAAACGTGCGCACCGATACGTCCAGGCCTTTGGCAACCAGTTGCTGCCGAATGATCTGCAAACCGGCCAGTGTCCGGTTAAGCGCCGGCCGGCCCGCTGCGGCTACAGACTCCGAATTGTCAATGGCCAGCACTACTTTGGGTTTCTCGGTTAGGGTTCGCAGGCTGCGGATGAGCGGATTGAGCAGCAGGAAGCATAGTAAGCTAACCACCACAAATCGCAGAGCCGCCAACCCGTAGGTTGTTCGTTTATCGAAACTGCCAACTAAGCCACTACCAGTGCCTGCCAGACGCGGACCGGTCAGGGATGGCAATGGCTGGTACATGGCCACGGCATAGACCGCTCCAACAAGCAGACACGCTAGTATCCACCAGGGGGAGTATTGAAAAATAACGTCAGAACGCATTCTTGAAAGTTAATTGATACCCGATGAATTGCTACTCAGAGAAGCAGATTTATTGACCAGATATCGTTACGTTAACATCCCCCCGTCTACCTGCAGCACTTGCCCGGTGATGTAGCGGGAACGGTCAGAAGCCAGAAAAACGGCGCAGTCGGCTACCTCTTCGGGTTGCCCTCCCCGCTTCAGCGGAATTTGCTGCTTCCACTCTTCAACGGCTTTCTCATTGATTTCGTCAGTCATTTCGGTTTCAATAAAGCCCGGCGCAATGGCATTGGCGCGAATATTACGCGATCCAAGTTCGAGGGCTACTGACTTTGTGAACCCGATGATGCCTGCTTTTGAGGCCGCATAATTGGCCTGCCCGGCGTTACCCCGAATTCCCACTACCGACGTCAGGTTGATGATGGAACCA
>DATHAW010000037.1:0-4099 GCA_035296465.1 Spirosoma sp. | reverse complement strand
CACGATCACCCTTCGATACTTACCACTCTCGATGAACTGGGTTCCTATCGTCAGGGCGTATAGAAACCCGGAACAGGCCGCCTGAATGTCGAAACTCCCCACGTTGCGAATACCAACCATGTCGCAAATCAGGTTAGCCGTGCAGGGAAATACATAATCGGGGGTAGTAGTGGCACAGATGAGCAGATCAATTTCGCCGGGTTGGGTATTGGTCTTTTCGAGCAGACCGGCCACGGCTTTGGCCCCCATGTGTGACGAACCCATACCCTCACCTTTCAGGATGTGGCGCTCCTTGATACCGGTGCGGGTCGTAATCCATTCGTCATTCGTATCCACCATCCGCTCCAGTTCAGCATTGGTCAGTACGTAGTCGGGAACGTAACCGTGAATTCCTGTTATGGCAGCTTTACGCATAGGCAGCTTTACTCAGTGAGCAGTTATCAGTCCTGGCTGGTCCCGCTCTGGCATAGCGGCCGGTACGGGGAACCGCAGCAACGAACAGTTCCATGAACTGCCAACGGCCGGTGGTTCACTGATACCAGTCAGTTTAAGGCTTGTGTAATTTTAATGTAGGCGTTGGACTCGACCTGCCGGACAGCCAATCCAATCATATTTTTAATCGCTAGGGGCGATGAAATACCATGCGCAATTATTACGTTCCCATTGACACCCAGTATCGGACTACCCCCTATGGACTCATAATTGGTTTTATCCAGAAACTCGTCGCAAATTCCCCGTTGCCGGGCCATGTTATAAAACGATTCACCCAATTTGAACATGGTGTTGCCGGTGAAGCCGTCGGTGACGATGACGTCGGCTTTCCCCGCAAAAAAATCGCCCCCTTCAATATTGCCCCGAAAATTGATCCGGCGGTTGTCTTTCAGAAGCTGATGGGCAGCCTGAGCGACCAATGACCCTTTCTGCTCTTCTGATCCAATATTCATCAGTACGACGCGGGGCTGGTCAATACCGAACGTATGCTGTACGTAAATAGAACCTATCTCGCCGAACTGGGCCATCATTTCGGGTTTGCAGTCGGCGTTGGCACCAATATCGAGCATTATGGCATAACCACCCGTAATTTGCGGAACGTAACCCGCTATGCAGGGGCGCAGCACACCTTCGATTGACTTGATGCTGAACAAAGCACCGACGTGCATAGCCCCCGTGTTGCCGGCACTGCAAAACGCATCGACCTGCTTGTCTTTCAAAAGTTTAAACCCAACTCCAATGCTGGAATTGGGTTTCTGTGAAAGGGCTTTAGTTGGATGCTCACTCATATCGATCACATCATTGGCATTGACCAGTTCGATGGCAACGATCGATTCGGCACCGTGTTTTTCGAGTAATTCCTGTATGACCTTTTGTTGGCCAATCAACACAATAGTTACGTGTTCCGGCACTTCGGCAGCAGCCATCAATACGCCTTCCACAATCGCTTTGGGGGCAAAATCACCACCCATCGCGTCTACTGCAATTCTCATTTACTCTGTCCGTTCAACACCATCCGACTACGCCAGACTGCAAAAAGTACGCGTAAAAATAGGAAGTAGTGGGTAATAAAAAAGTATTTCGCCTTCATCTTCGGGGAGACGCCGGCGAAATACTTTTTTATTACCCACTGAAAATTAAGCTGTTTTGGCGTAATTCTCAATAATCATCTGGCCTTTATAAAAGAGGTTACCCTCGAAAACATGGGCATGGTGCCGCTCGTGTACTTCGCCGGTCTGGGCATCGGTCGAGAGAGTTACCGGCTTAGCCTTGTAATGGGTTCTACGCTTGTCGCGCCGGGCCGTGGAGTGGCGTCGTTTGGGGTGTGCCATTTTTTTAAGTTGTAAAGTTGTCTAGTTATAAAGTGTAAGGCAATCGCGTTGGTCAGGAATCTGGTAACCCTGTACCCATACGATCCTACAGCTTCGTTTAATTGTCGTTCAATTTCCGCAGCACGTCCCAACGAGGATCCGTCGCTGGCGCAGGCTGGTCATCGTCTTCATCGTAGGCAGCCGGACCAGAGCTATAAATGAGCCTCCCGTTCGATTCATCGCCATCCTGCTCCTCTTCGTCTCGAAAACGTGGATGAAGCCGTTTCATGGGGAGAGACAGGCTGATGAACTCAAAAATGTAACGGGCCACGTTGATCGTTGCCGTGTTACGTTCGATAAGTTCAATCTCGTCGCTCAGTTCCTCGTTATGGTCGCCAAACTTGAGCAACAGCATCTGTCGGGTATCGACTAGCTCGTCATATTCATCGAGACTGCGGTCGCAAATCTGCTCAACGCTGCCGACAATATGAAAATCCAGCCGAATCATCGTTTCGGACTTATCGAGGATGACATGCGTTTGAACGTTGCCTTTGCGAATTAGCTCCTGTTCGAGCGCAGCAAAAAACGCATCGCCCGACTCAAAGTCGTACTCGTAGCGTTTGTTCTCTAACCCAACGATATTAATGTCGTATGCGCGTAGTGCGTTCACGTCGTATATCCTCCTCAAAAATAAGACCGCAAAGGTACAAAACGTTTGTCAATCAGGAAAGTGGTGGGCTAAAAGAGTTTGCCAATCCGTTTAAAGCAATGTGTCTTATAGAGCCAACATAAGTAAGAATTGTGTAGTTTACCCTCTTAAAGTCCATTATTCATCGTAACATGTTCAGTATTCAGCATTCACGTATCCGGCTCCTGCTGCCGTTTGGGTTGCTCCTGGCAGCCTTGCTGCCTATCTATGGGCAGGGAGGGCTTAAGCCTTTTGAGGAGCCAGAGAAACGCCAGCCCGGAATCTTTTTTCCTCAGGCGCCCCGCCCCGGAGAATGGCGTAAGTCGATTGGACTTATATTCACCACCACGCCCCCCGAACTGACCGAAGAGGTTCGGGTTAGCGTTCCGGCCATTGATGTCAATATTCAGCGAGGCATCTCCAGACGGTGGTTTGTTGTGGGTCGGTTACAAACTCAGTTTGTCCAGAATACCCTGACGGTGGGTGTACGCTGGGCCAGACCACTGACTGAGCGTGTATTTTTTTCCGTTGGTGATGACATGACCGGCTGGTTAGGGGCTCTGAAGGTTAAGGATGTTTTCAACAGCGAGGCACATGGGTTACAAAATTTCCCTAATGCGTCGCTGGGCTACCGGCTCACAAAAGACCTGCAGCTAACCGTTCGGGGAGAAACAATTCTGGACCTGTACTATCAGTCTGAGGTAGGGAGTCTGGCCATTGTTGATAAACGGCTAAAGGTTAATGGGGGGGCCATTTCCTTTATACTAGAGCAGCCTTTTTACGGGAATCGTCACGTATCGTTAGGCTTCCGGGCAGCTTATTCCAACTTCAATTGGCAGTTTTGGTCGCTTTACGGTACATTCGACCGTGACTTGTTTTATCCTCAGATCATTTTCGGCTTTATCCTGTGAAATCAACCCATCATGTCTTAATTGGCTTGCTGCTTCTCTCATTCATAGGGTGCCGCAAACAGTACGAAGCGCCTATACCCTACACGTTCAGCGATACACCCGGCGCGGGGCAATTTACTCAACCTATCCGTCTGGCAATGGAGGGCGTCTATGGCGTTAGCGATGGCGCTGACCAGTTCGGCGGGCAGGTGGCCCTGAAGTGGACCTATGTGAAAAACGGAGCCGACACAACGCATTTCCTGTCTATTTTTACGGGTGTCGACGTTGGGTTTTTTAACCTGCAGGGCGGGGCAACCGCTGATTCGCTGACTTTAAGGGGTTATTGGCGTACATTGGTTAATACGGAAACAGGCCGCACCCGACTTACTGTCCGGATGAAGCACAATGGGCAATTGCATCGGTTTTCGGGCCGTCTGGCAGCAGGCGATACGCTCGTGATCGACGGCACATATGGTAACAAAGCAGGGGAGCCAACCAAAAGGCTGACCCTGACGTACCGGCGCCCGTTGAACCCAAAACCATTCGCCATTTTGGCACACCGAGGTGGTGGTCGAACATCGGACTTGTTGTCGGTATCCGAAAACTCAGTGGAAATTGTTAAGATGGCATCGCGGTTTGGGGCAACAGGCATCGAAATCGACGTTCGTTACACAAAAGATGGCGTACCCATTTTATACCACGACAACTCACTCAACCTG
>DATHAW010000036.1:0-10065 GCA_035296465.1 Spirosoma sp. | reverse complement strand
CGTTGCCAGGATAGCTGCTGCTACGGCCAGTCCCCAGCGGTTTGAGTAACAAAGCAGATAGATGGTCAGCACCACCCAAAAAACAACCGAGAAATTTTGCAGGGCGGCCATGCCCCAGAACATATTCTCCCAGTGCGACAGATTAAACAACAGCAGAGCCACCGGAAGGGTGTAGAGCAGGGGCTTGCCTGCCCGGTGCAGAATGGCACCAAACAAAGCTAGTAATCCCACCAAACTCAGGTTGCCCACTACCATCAAATGGACGTAGCTTAGCTTACCGAACAGCCAATAATCGAGCGTCGCAACAAGGCGATCATACACAATACGGTGTTCGTTGTGCTGCCGGAAAAGCTGGTATATTTTCCCCGAAAAGGTCGTTTCCTGATCCGATAAATATAAGTAGGCGCGTAGTGCGTGGTCGTCCCACTTCGGTACATTCACCGCATAATAATGCCAAGTTAGGGCAAACACAACTATCGGAAGGGCTACTAGCAGGCCACCGATCAGAAGGCTGGCCTGTCGGTTGGCAACCAGTTGGGGATGCTGTTGGAGCAGATGGGCAGTTGTGGGCGTACTGGCTGGCAAGGTCAGAGATTAACTAAACGTTTGGCTAGTCGGAAGCGGTGCTGCTGTTGGCGAATAAAAGAAGATGTTATCCATTGAACCCCCTGTCCTTATCCGCTATAGGTGAACGAAGTTAATTGACGAACGATATTGTCGGGGTCCAGACCTGATAACTGCTGGTGGTATTTTTGGTCACCATACAGTCCGTTTGGGTACCCCTGCGCCGACAGACTTACAAAATGACTCGGAGCCGCTCCGTGGGTGAGCAGTTGTAGGGACAGTTGCTGAGCCAGCCCACCAATGGATACGTGCTCTTCGACGACCAGTAGGGGTTTTCCGGCCCAGCGGTGGGCCAGGTCGTTGGGTAAATCGAGGGGCAGGTTCGTGGCGGTGTACACGTCGAACTGACCAACCAGCAACTCATCCTGCAGGGCGGTCAGGACATTGGCAGCTACAGGTCCGAGGGCGACCACCGTGCCGAGTGAGACCTCGTCACTGCGGACGATGTGCTTGAATGTGCCCAGCGTTTCGGCTCCGTCGGGCGTTTTTGGTCCCGCGCCCAGGCGCAGATAGGCCGGACGGGCTTCGGCCACGATCTGGTCGAGCATCGGGTCTACCTCATCGGCAAAGGCTGGAATATACGTGTTGACGTTTTGCAGACTGCTCAGGCAGGCCAGGTCTTCGATGGCGTGGTGGGTGCTGCCCATGATGCCGTAGCCATAGCCCCCGCCGTTACCAACCATAAATACTGGCATCTTGTGCAGACAAACATCGTTGCGAAACTGCTCCAGGCACCGGTATACGGCAAATGGCGCAATGCTGTAGCAGAACACTTTATAGCCCCGGTAGGCCATACCGGCCGCCACGCCCACCATGTTCTGTTCGGCCACGCCCGCATTGATAAAGCGCGGACCCAGCGCATCCACTACGTTTTCAAGGGCGTTGTAGCCCAGATCTCCCGTGATGAACACAATCTTATCGTCTTTCTGCGCGATGCGTTCAATACCGGCAGCAAATTCTTTTCGCATACTGTATATAGAGTTGGCCTAACCTGCCTAGAAAGATTAGCAGGTTAGTGTCAGGGTTTATTTCGATGAGAAATGTTTATATTTCAATTGCTGAAAAGTACTTCTACTTCAGTAATAACGGGAAATACTATGGATCTCCCCGTCACTTTTTTAGCAGGACAGTATACCCTAATGGATCATCGGCCGATCCCCAGTTAAATAGTAACGCCAGATGACCCCAGATTATGAGGAGTCCGATGATGGGGGCGAATAAAATAAGCAATATGATCTTGATGGGTAGCCAGAGCAACGGGGACGTCAATGTAGACAGGTTGCCAAAATACAGGACGATACTCTTATTGACAATGGCGTTAATGTCTGTTCCGCGATTGACAACCGTTACGTCGGTAAAGGCAGAGAACAGGGTAGATAGTGTCGAGGGCGTGTAGCGGTGGTAGTCGTAGGGCTTGTAATGGAACCGGGCCGACCACGGCAGGGTAACGATACCCAGGCCACCTTTTTTCAGAACACGGTGCATATCAGCAATCAGTTCGTGCGGGTCCGGCACGTGCTCCAGTACCTCCGTACAGATAAAGTGGTCAACGGAAGCCGTTTCAAATGGAAGGTGCTTTCCGTCGTAGGTAATAATTTCACTGTTCTCGTAATCCCACTTGTCGGCGTCGGCTACGTCGACACCAATGTAATGGGCTTGCTTTTCATCAACTAAATGCTTGAACGGGCAATTACCGCAGCCAATATCGACAACTTTACCGCGAAATTTGGGCATTTCGCGACGCAGTAATGTATGGATGGTGTTAAATTGAAAGTCAACAATCCAGCGGAGGATAAATAAAATCTTCCCTTTGAATCCATCCGGCGCTACGTGTGAGGGGGGGCGAAAACGTTCCTGGGTTACCATAAAAACAGGACTAATTAGGGTGAATGACTATTTACTACGTCGCTGCTGCACTAGGGTGTCTATTTCAGCCGCCGTATTATACACCTGCTTTCCTTTACGAACCATTGTTCGGATAAACTTCGGCCGTTTCTTTGTCTCCTCAAAAATCTTGCTGATATATTCCCCCAAAAAGGAGATGCCCAGGAGATTGATACCGCCAAAAAATAAGATAAGAACAACTAAGGTCGGAATCCCGTGGGGAATGTCAGGGTAGAGCAGTCGGCCGATAATTTGACCAATGATTGCCAGAAACGAGAGTCCCGTCAGGACAAACCCGCCGTACGTCATTAACTCCAGCGGGGCAAAACTAAATGAGAAAATGGCCTTTTTTGCCCAGCCGATGTTCTTGGTCCAGTTGTTGGTCGAAACGCCAAACATGCGCTCCGGCCTGACGTAATCGACGCCGGTTTGTTTGAAGCCCACCCACGCCCGCAGACCCCGCAGGAACTGTTCTGTTTCGGGCAGGTTAACCAACTCACGTACCACCTTGCGGTCGATGATCGAAAAGTCGCCGGCATCCACCGGAATGTCGATGTAGGCCGTGCGCTTAAAGAGACGGTAGAACTGTTTGTAGAAGAAGTGAACGTGCGGAGCCATTTCGCGCTGCACACGAACACCATATACGACGTCGAACCCCTGCTGCCACTTTTCAAAAAATTTCGGGATTACCTCGGGCGGATCCTGCAGGTCGCCGTCCATGAGCACGACGGCATCGCCCGTCGCAATTTCCATTCCACTCAAAAATGCCGACTGTGACCCGAAGTTTCGCGAGTGCTTGATGGCAATCACATTCGGGTCTTTGGCACAAATCTCATTCAGCACCGCATCGGTGTTGTCGGGCGAGTTATCGTTCACAAAGATGATTTCGTAGCGGACCTTAATCTGGTTGAACATCGTCACCAGCCGCTCATACATGTACGGAATGGCCTGCGCATCCTTGTAGCAGGCAATTATGGGCGTGATTACCGGGTTCAGCGTGGGTGTCTGGAAGGCAGGGATTACCCGACCCTCATAATCGTGGCTTTGCTGCCAGTCGGCCGTTTGGCGCAGGCCGTCGCCAAGGCTCGTGGTGGCCGTCCAGCCTAGATCGGCTTTGGCCGCTGTGGGGTCGCCGTACCAGTCCGAAAGGTCCCAGGCTCGGTTGCCCATGCTGCCCCAGACTGGCTCCTGGGCTATTCCAAAGGTTTGGCGCGCTACGTCGACCAGCTCGCGCATGGTGGTTTTTTTACCCGTCGCAATGTTATACGACCGACCCCGGATTTCGGGATTTACCCGGAGCGCAGCCTGCACAAAGGCTCCCACGCAATCATCTACGTAAACAAAGTCGCGGCTGATGTCGGGCGATACGAGGGGCGGTAACTGGCCTTTTCGGTTCTCTTCGACTAGTCGGGGTATTAACCGGTCGGGTTCTTCCCAGCCACCATAAATTGAGTAGAGCCTGAGGTTGAGCGTATTGAGTTTGTGGACTCTGGCGTAGTATTCGAGTGTATAAGCTCCTGATACCTTCGACACCGCGTAGTGGCTGTTAGGTTCAACGCGGTCCGTCTCTTTCGGGGCTGTGCAGTTGAATCCATACTCTGAACTGCTCCCGGCATGAATATACACCATATCGGATGTGCAGTTTTCCAGAATATTCACCGTGCCGAGTACGTTCGTCTCATAAGTCAGCCCCACGTTTTTCTGTTTGCTATAGGCTCCGTAAGCCGCCAGGTTGAAAATCGTTTTGGGCCTGATCCGGTCGAACACGTCCCGAACGGAAGTGTCCGACAGAATATCACAGTGAACAATGTTCTCAGCGGGCGCGTCGAGCAGTTTGAGCCGCCAGGCTTTGGTGGCGTCGTGGGTAAGCGCATAGACATCGGCCGAGCCGTTACGCTGCCTGACACGGAAAAGTTGTTCGAACAGGTTAGCGCCGATGAAGCCGCTGGCACCGAAGACAACGATGGGACCGTTGAGACTGGTAATAGAAGAGGATAGCAAAATGGAAGCAGGCTGATTCATTCAGGCCGCAATATTACGTGAATTGACCGGAAATACGCCCACGGGCAACCGGTTTCGTAGGCAACGGGCCGGCGCGTCGAACGCAGGGTTGGTATGCAGGCCACTGATTAATGCCATTACGTACCAACAGACCCGGCAAAAAATCAGGTTGGCTGAGCCGTTAAATACGTCGCCGATACGTCGCTGCAGGCCTGCTCATACTGAGCCGGGCTCATGGGCAGGTAGTGCCATTCGAGCCGGTTTTCCATGTAAGTGACACCTTTTCCTTTTACGGTATGGGCAATAACCAGTTTGGGTTTGCCTGTTTTGGCGGGCTCGGTTTGCAGTTTGTCGAGTGTCGATAGAATGGTCTCCACATCGTGGCCATCAACTTCCACGGTTTCAAAACCGATGGCCTCCCACGTGCGCCTGTCAGCGGTATCGCCAAACACGTCGGCTGTCCTGCCGAAGCCCTGCAGGCCGTTTTTATCGACCAGCACAACCAGGTTGTCCAGCCCGTGCTGAAGGGCAAAATGGGCCGCTTCCCAGGTAGTGCCTTCGTTGGTTTCGCCGTCGGACATGAGTACGTACACCCGTGAATCATCGCCGAGAAGCTTGCCTGCATGAGCAATGCCAACGCCGATGGGTAAGCCGTGGCCGAGCGAACCCGTCGCAAAGGGGATGCCCTTGTGCTGGTTGGGGGCCGGGTGGGCGGGGAGCGTAGTTCCGTTCTGATAATAGGTTGCCAGTTCCTCGTCCGAAATGTCTCCCAGATGATTGAGACAGGCATATAACGCAGCAGCCGCGTGGCCTTTGGAGAGCAGGAACGTATCCTGGGGGCGTTTGCGCAGCACCAGCGTGGCAATCATCAGGTCAATGCAGCTTAGTGAGCAGCCGATGTGCCCGGCATTCGCCTGGTGGTACAGACTCAGAATTCGGAGTCTGAGTTGTCCGCGCAAGGTCTGTATGTCAATAGCTTCAGTCATCATTCGTGAATTGGCCTGTTGCTGAGTTGGTTCATTGGTAACCAGATGCCGCATTTATGGACGGTTTAGTAGCGGTATTTCGTTCCTTCGAAGTCAAAAATAGTTATTTTTTCTCCCGTTCCTGCCTTGATGAGGATAAGTCGGTCACGTTCGGCCGGGTCGATGCGTTGAATGTACTGGGCGTCTTTGGGAAGGTACAGATTCGTTACCTGTGCGTCCAACACAGACGCCGGAAAGGTATTGTTCTCTATTTTCTCATCATAGATTTGCCGTTGCCGGTTTGGGTATACGATGGTGTCGCCGGGAGCGTAGCGTTTAATCAAATCCTTCGCCGACGACCAATAAGGGTTTGAAGTCCGGGCCTGACTGAAATACGTGTATTTGGGTTCAATGTCGTCGTATATTTTGCCCAGCAACTGGATGATGAAGCCTGACTGCACTAGCAGAGCGGCAACCATCGGAACGCTGAACCACCACGGGAGCACAACTACTTGTCGCAGGCCCATCGCAATGAGAATACATACGTACGGAAATGAAAACCCTGAGTAGCGCTGGGTGATACCGAACGTATGGCCGGATCGCCACGCCATAAACAGCAGGAAGAGCGTTGGGATGAAGGTTAATATCAACAGGCCAACGACCAGTCGTTTCTGCTGGTCGTCGGTGCGCTCAATGATATACCGGGCCATCAGGTAGAAGAACGGTAAGGCCACCGAAAGAACAAAGAACCGCAGGGGCACCACGGTGTAGATTGGTAGTCCAGCCATTAACAAAAGTGACATAGCGCCGTATACCCATACCGGGGGTTTCGCCACATTCCAGTATCGGTGCATGATAAATAGGGCTGTCCCACCCAGTACCAGCGCCACCGCCAGGTTACGCAGCCCGAGCAGGGCGGAGCCTAAACCATTGGTTATAATAAACAAGTCCGCAAAAACGGGCGCGGCCTTCTTGACAATGTTGGTAGGCGTAGCTGGCAGAACAATGCCAAACTCTGAACCAAGCGGGTTAGTCAGGGCAATATGGCGGTAGAATTCGGCCTGGGAGTTAAGGACAAAAAACGTGTATCTGCCACCACCATATATAAACCAGAGTGACAGCAGGCCCAGCCCGCCCACAGCCGCTAACCCCAGAAATACCCATGCCCGACCACTACGCAAATACAGCAGGGCATACAGCCCATGGCATAAAAACACAGTTATGGTTAAGTAATGTGATAGTATTGTCAGGATGAAAAGCAGCGCGTAGGCGACATAGAGTCCAGTAGGTACGCTACGATTAGGTACTCCCTGGTCGGATGCTTTTTCGAGGATAAGGAGAAATAGGTGCGTGGCCAGTAGTGTTAGGAAAAACGTAGTCGCGTAGTTGCGGGCTATGTGGCTGGACGACACAAAAAACGGTTCCACAGCCGCCACGGCAGCACTGATCAAAGCGAGCTTGTCTGACCGAAAATGCCGCCTGACAAATACGAAGAGCAGCAGTACCGTCAGCGTACTAAACAGCACCGATGGCATCCGCAGGGACCAGTCGCTCAAGCCAAACATTCTTATCCAGCCATGTAGTATAACGTAGTATGTTGAACCGTTGCCAATATCGCTCCTGGCGACGGCTTCAGTGTAGTCGCTTATTGTTTTAGGTCTCCAATAATCGGCGGGTGTGAAATAAGGTTTGTTGAAAACGTCTTTTTGATTGTAGCCTTCGAGGACGACGCCCTGACTAACCAGCAAGGTAGCTTTTTCATCAAAAAACACGCTATACGTGCCAGCGCGGTACAGACGCAAACTAAATGCCAGCAACAAAATAGCACCTGCAATCAGCAGCCTTGTGCGGGGTGACAACGTAGACATAGCCGCAAAACTACGTTCAAATCCCATTTCTTGTCGAACCGGGGTCATAAAATCTACCTGACGTATCGATCGGGGAGCATAAACGTAGACCTGACAAATTCATTATTGGCCGGGTTCAGCTTGTTGGTACCAACAGGTAGTTAGATGTGACTAACGTGTAAGCCGAGCAAGTGCATTGAAATTTGGTAGCTGATTATAGCAACTATCAGTAATGTATCATCAGATCATTTTTCCGGTTTATAAAATAATCTATAACCGTACGAATCTACCGGCACTACAGTGGTTTAAATTATTTTCATAACTTATACGCAAAACTAAAATAGATTAAAGAATTGTTGAATATGTAAATAATATATATACAAATTAAATAGAACTTCAAACTTAAAATTCCTCTGTCTATCGTTGGTATGGTTATTGCTAATTGGAGTTTTGCCCGAATTATTTTGACTTCTTATCCATTGATTTTATGAAGAACATCTTTAGCGTCCCCTTAAAATTGATGACGCTGTTAGTGTTTTTGATGCCCCTACCTAGCAACGGGTCAACACACGATGACTCCAATCATGCATCCCGTTCGCCGTCACCGACTAGTGGTCGGCTTCACCACCGGCAGGATACAACCTCATCAACACGTCCGACAACCTCCTTACTAAAGGCTGGGACGTTCGCTGCTCAAAACCTGAAAAACAATCGATATTCAAAAAAGTCTTTTAATAGCTATGCGCTGGAAATGGACTCGGATCCGATCCGGTTTACAATCCAGTCCGATAGACAGCAAATTAACATCGACGAAGAGGTTACTCTCACCATAACCGCTCAATTATTGAATGTAACGCCGGGTGAACTATTTTTTTTGCCCGGCTCCAATGCGTATACCCTTAAGATGATTTTTCCGTCTGGCTTTGAGCAGACTGGGGGCGATTTTGCTGACTACGTCGTTGGCCACCTGTACGCTTCGCAACCGGTAAAAAGCTACAGAATCAAAGGGCGTTTCCGGTCCGTAACCCCCGGTACAAGTTTTCGGCTCTTACGAAGCCACGGTCAGGCAAATGATCAAAGTCTGTTTGCGGAAAAATCAGTTCTCACGCTTCAGACCGTATCCGCCGGAACAACTGTTTCGCAACTGCGCAAAGGAGCCAGGAGAACGATAAATCCGGCCGAGGTTACGCTGTATGTCGTTACGGAGCCTACTGTTAGTGGAGCCGCCCGTACAGCGGCTGGTGCCTTTCGGGGTTTTGTCGATTATGCCGCCTGCGACGCTGTTTCAGGCTGGGTAATGGATATGGATAATCCCCGACTGTCGCCCCAGGTTGACATTTATATCAATGGGGTCAAGGTCGCCAGCATGCAGGCGGATATGGCCCGGCAGGACGTAGCGAATGCGTTTGGGATAAAAGACTACAATAAGTATGGCTATGTATGGGTGATACCCGACAATTATAAAGCAAATGTTGCGCTGACGCTCTCAGTCCGGCCAACGGGCACATC
Source organism: Spirosoma sp. (assembly GCA_035296465.1). Lineage (GTDB taxonomy): Bacteria > Bacteroidota > Bacteroidia > Cytophagales > Spirosomataceae > Spirosoma. The sequence goes on along the minus strand of DATHAW010000036.1, from coordinate 1,235 downwards.
ACTCGCTCTGTCGGGCAGCCCCCGCAGGACGGCCATCTGCCCCGGTACAGGTACCCCACCAGCCTCTACAACCACTACAGCACCAGCTACGACCCCTACCACAGCGCCCCCCCTAACTTCTACAACCACTACAGCTCCTGCCACGACTACCGTAGCACCAGTTACGACGTCACCTGCCACGTCTTCCACAACGACAGACCCTACCACGGCTGCTGCAGGTGCCTGTGCGCCGAGTATCAGCACAATCAGCTACGCCTGGGACGGAGGTAACAATGGCATAAGCCTTGGTATAAATTCATCAATCAGCAATCCACAGATTAAACTCAATGGACCTTCCTTTATCGACTGGGTTAGTACATTTAATTTAAGTGGTTCTTATTGGTTCTGGGCGAAGGCAGACATGAACGCGGGTATCTATACACTATTTGTTCGGCCATCAGGTGAAGGAGGGGCGGGCTGTTCATTTACCTTCAGCGTACCAGGCGCCGGCAGACAACTATATCCAGCCACAACACCAAGCACTCCCACACCTGCCTGTACGCCCCCACCAGCACCAACCCTGAGTGCACCGGGTAGAACGCAGGTTTGTAATAACTCGACAATTACGCTTACGGCGGCCGGCTGTAGCGGAACCGTGACCTGGTCGGGTGGGCAAACCGGATCAAGCATTAGTGTCAGTGCCGCTGGTACCTACACCGCTACGTGTACGGTCAATGGCTGTGTTAGTGCTCCCTCCGCTCAGTTAGTGGTAACGGCCTGCACTACCAACACCACCAGTACCCACTACAGCCGGGTGTTGTACGTCGGAAACTCCATTACCATTCATGGGGGCAGCCAGTTTTTTAAAGTCAACGATCAAAATCCGAAACGGGGGATGGCCGCTACGTCGCCCGATAAAGACTACGTTCATCTGATGTCGGCTAAGCACAAAACGCTGAACCCAGACGTTGATAACCGCATGTTTGCCACCTGGAACATGGGGGGTCAGCTTGATGAAGCAACGGGGCCGTTCTGGGAAGGACAAAGCACTGCTAATGGTATCGATCTGAGCCGCTTCGATCCGGTTGCCGCCTGGAAGCCTGATCTGGTTTATATCCGATTAGGAGAGAACGTAGCGGACGAGCAAATCACAAGCCAATCGCTGTATCAAGGTCGGATAAAGGCGCTCATTGATAAACTGATTTCACAGGCGCCGGGTGCCAGGGTTGTTTTGTCAACGTCGGTTTGGAATAAGC
>DATHAW010000035.1:0-3732 GCA_035296465.1 Spirosoma sp. | reverse complement strand
TGTCCGTAAGCGGCCGTTTCAGAATAAATCGGGTTACGGAGTTTCAGTCGCTGCTCAATGGCATAGGGGCGCATATCGAACAGTTCAGCGATTTTTTCGGCTATCGCCCCGTCCTGCATATCGATTTTGGCGGTTCCATAGGTATTCACGTAAAGCCCACACGGTTTGGCTACCCCAATGGCATAGGAGACCTGCACCAGCACCTGATCGCAAAGACCAGCAGCCACCAGGTTCTTAGCAATGTGGCGCGTGGCATAGGCCGCCGACCGGTCCACTTTGGAAGGGTCTTTGCCTGAGAAAGCGCCCCCACCGTGAGCACCCTTACCGCCATACGTATCGACAATGATTTTCCGCCCCGTCAGACCCGTATCGCCATGCGGGCCACCGATGACAAATTTGCCGGTTGGATTGATATAGTACGTAATGTCACCGTCAAATAGCCTGTGCAGTTCGGTGTTCTGGGCTAATTTCACCCGGGGAATAACAATATTGATGATGTCTTCGCGAATCCGGGCCAGCATCGTTGCGTCATCGGCGAAGTCATCGTGTTGCGTCGATACCACAATCGTGTCAATGCGGATGGGCTGATCGTCATCGGAGTATTCGATGGTTACCTGCGACTTGGCATCCGGACGCAGATAAGGCATCAGGTCGGTTTCGTGGTTGCGGATGTACGACATCTGCCGGAGAATGTCGTGGGCCAGATCCAGCGGCAGTGGCATGAAGTTATCCGTTTCGTTGGTTGCGTAACCAAACATCATGCCCTGATCTCCAGCGCCCTGCGCGTTGGCCAGGCTCTCAAAATCGTCGCTGTCGGCCTGGCGGTCAACGCCCTGGTTGATATCGGCCGACTGATCGTGCAGCGCCGAGAAGATTCCGCACGAGTTGGCTTCAAACATGTACTCACTTTTGGTGTAGCCAATCTTTCGGATAACGTCGCGGGTAATTTTCTGAACGTCGAGGTACGTATCGGTTTTTATTTCGCCCGCCAGCACAACCTGCCCTGTGGTCACGAGCGTTTCGCAGGCTACCTTACTGGATGGATCAAAGGCTAAAAAATTGTCGATCAGGGCGTCGGAGATCTGGTCGGCGACTTTGTCGGGATGTCCTTCGGAAACGGACTCGGACGTAAAGAGATAAGGCATTATTGCTCCGTATGACTTGGTTTGAATGCACAAAGCTAACGGTTTCTGGCCAGTGGGCAAATGAAAAGGCTGGACCGGTTAGCCATCCCGTTGCTCAACCAAGTAGCTTCCGGCGCAGTACGTCGAAAAAAGCTGCCGTGAATGGCCAGCGCGGCATGGTTTTGAACAGACGTAACTCATCGACAAAGTGGCTGTCTTCGTCGAGAAACTGAAAGGCTTTTACGGGATGATTATCGGCGTAGAAGCGGGTAAATATGTCGTCGGCGGGGTGGCGGTGTTTCTCCAGTACGTTCAGAAATACACTGTCGTAGAGTTTGAACCGATTACGAAACCAGGATTGCTTCCGGTTGGGTCGGCCCGTAGCAACCAGGCTACTGACAATCTCGCGCAGATACCGCTGCGTGCGCTGGAAGGTGTAGCCCGTTGACGCTTTCGTATGCCCACCAGACGTACCAATGCGGACAATGTGCTGCGATGGATTTTCTTCAGTCTGGGTGTCGCTCATGGGAATGACCCCGTATTCTGTTTCCTTGATCTGATAGGCTCCCGCGTCTAAAAAACGGTCGATGTAGCGCCGAATGTCGGCATCGTACTCGGCATCGGTCAACAGCTTGTCGTTAAACAGCGTGAATTCGACAAGGGCAGTTTTAGGCTCGAATGGCATTACATATACAAATCGGCAGTCGCCATGCTGTTCTACCCGGAAGTCCATGATTTCAGGTCGCTGCGGGTCAAAGCACGCCTTTTCGGTGTTGATTACCCACCCTTTGAAATGCTGCAGGAGATTATGGTTCCTGGGCTGGTTCATCCGCAGGGCAAAGGTGCTGTCAAAAACATACTCCGCTATATACGGCTGATCGTCGGCAATAACGAAACCGCCCTGGGGCGTATCTTTAATCCGGTTAATGGTTGCCTGACACCGCTCAATATTGGGCCACTTATCGAGTTCGTTCTGCACAAACGTATAGAAATCGATCCCGCGCAACATTTTGTACTGATACGAACCGAGGTCAAGCGGGCCAGCGTGGGTAGTGCCATGAAAATTGACCGTATTCCACCGGCGAAACATGATCGACTCGAACGGCCCGGCCCCATTCTCCCAAAAACACCATGTTCGGTCATTGCGGTTTTTCTGGTCGCGGTCAAGAATCAGGATCGATCGGTTGCGCAGGGGCGACTGGGTAAGGTAGTACGCCAGACTTAAGCCTGCCATGCCGCCCCCGGCAATAATAAAGTCGTATTTCTTCATGCAGCAAAACAAAAGTCCGAACCAACGGTTCGGACTTACCTATAAAATAACGGAATCCTAAATTGTTTGTAAACAAGCTTATCCTTTAAACATTGACGTGTTTCTCGGCGTGGTAACTCGACCGTACCAGCGGTCCCGACTCCACGTATTTCAGGCCACGCATCAAACCCTCTTCTTTGTACAGGGCAAACGTTTCTGGATGGATCCACTCGATCACCTCGTGGTGCAGTTTGGTGGGTTGCAGGTATTGACCAAGCGTCAGAATATCGAGTCCATTGGCGGCCAGGTCGTCCATCGCTTTACACACCTCATCCTTTGTTTCGCCCAGACCAAGCATAATCCCCGACTTCGTCCGCTGACCGTGGTCCTTGGTCCGGCGGATCTGCTCCAGGCTACGCTCGTAGCGGGCCTGCGGCCGAACGCGCCGGTAGAGCCGTTCTACGGTTTCCATATTGTGCGACACGACCTCCTGCCCGGCCGAAATCATGCGTTCGAGCGCTTCCCAGTTTCCTTTGGTATCGGGAATAAGGGTTTCAATGGTTGTTTGGGGCGAGGCTTCTTTAATGAGCCGCACGGTCTGGTACCAGATTTCGGCACCCCGATCTTTCAGTTCGTCGCGGTTGACCGACGTAAGCACGGCGTGTTTAACCTTCATCAGGACAATGGCTTCGGCCACGCGCCGGGGCTCATCGGTGTCATACTCGTTGGGCCGGCCCGTAGCCACGGCGCAGAATGTACAGCTTCGGGTACAGATATTCCCCAGAATCATGAACGTAGCCGTACCGGCACCCCAGCACTCACCCATGTTTGGGCAATTGCCACTCTCGCAAATCGTGTGGAGTTTATGTTCATCGACCAATTTACGCACTTTAGCATATTCAGGGCCAATGGGCAATTTAACACGCAGCCAGTCTGGGCGTTTTCGCCCATTCATATGGTTACGTTGCTGTTCGGAGGGTATTATGGGTAGTTCAATCATGGTACTTCATTCCTTTCCCCTAAAATTCGTTTTCCGGGGGTAAAGTTCAGCGGTCAGTTAGCAGCAGCTGTTAGCACAGAAATAGCTGTTGGCTGATCCTTAACCTTATTTCTTACTCCCAAAAAACAGAGTGGCGTAGCCGGAGGTGAAGAAGCTCCGGTTCCCATCGGTGCGGTTGCTACCGGGGGCCGTGTTCGGAATGAGCAGGATTTTGCTGGGGAATACCTCTGTCAGAAAGCCAATTTCGACGCCGGTCGTATTGGTTCGGAATGCACTCAGTTCAAAGCTGAGTGCTGCCTTTATGTTCAGTCCCACGTTTAGCTTAGATTGCCCGATGCCCTGAAAAAACCCGCCTTTGC
>DATHAW010000034.1:0-8167 GCA_035296465.1 Spirosoma sp. | reverse complement strand
TGCCGGGGATAGCCTCTCCGGTAGTTTGGGCAAGGCCGGGGGTTAGTTCGGCAAACAAGATGACAATACTAACGAACAATGTAGAAATGATTGGCATGGCTGGGGACTGGTTTAGCGGGTGAGTTGATTGTATCGCAAAGGTAGCCACGCAACGTCCGCCGTTTCGACTCATGAAAAAGTTGAGACGGCTCAGATTATGATTTGAGCCGAACAGGGCTGATTATCGCTACTTTTGTTTCCATAACCGCATACCGTATTTCCTATGATTGACATTGGCCGTATGAATACCCTCATTGCCCGGCGCATCACCAGCGTTGGGTTTTACCTGGGCGACCCAGCCACCGATGCGGGTGACCCGGCCGACGATATTCTGCTGCCCAGAAAATATGTGCCGGAATCACTGTCAGTTGGTGATTCCATCGAGGTGTTCGTGTACAAGGATTATGACGACCGGCCCATCGCTACCACGCTGACGCCCCATATCCTGCGCGACGAGTTTGCCCCCCTGCCGGTGGCGGCCGTTTCAAGCGTAGGCGCATTTCTGGAATGGGGGTTAGAAAAACATCTGCTTGTGCCGTATCGCGAACAAAGCCGTCCGCTGGAAGTGGGGCAGTGGTGCGTAGCCTACATGTATCTCGATGAAGAAACCGCCAGGTTAGTCGCATCAACCAAAGTGAACCGTTTCTTAGACGATGACGTATCGGATCTGCTCGAAAATGATCCCGTCGATTTACTAGCTTACGAGATTACCGATCTGGGCGTCAACGTTATCATCAACGACCGTCACAAAGGGCTGCTGTATCACAACGAGGTATTCAGGCCGGTAGCGGTCGGTGATCGGATGCCGGGTTTTATCAAACGCGTCCGCGACGATGGAAACGTCGATGTGAGCCTGCAAGCCATTGGTTTTCAAAAGGTAGAGCCCAGCGCTCAGCTCATTCTGGATGCCCTGAAAGCCCGCAAAGGCTTTCTTCCCCTGACCGACCACAGCGACCCGAAGGCAATTTATGAAACGTTGGAGATGAGCAAGAAAACCTTTAAGAAAGCCATTGGGACCCTGTACAAAGAGCGGAAGATTTTGCTTCAAAAGGACGGAATCTCGCTTGTCTGAGCCAGCAACGGTTACACCTTCACGTCAGGCCAGTTGACAGTCTTCATTACTTTACTGATGTCTCCGCTCACCTGCTGAATGAAGTGGAGGTGTTCGCGCAAAGGCTGGTCATCGGGGGGCGGTCCTAAACCGTCAGGAGTGGCGGTGCTGGCTGCTGAAGCGTCTGTCGTAAGCCGTTCAGTCGATGCATCAAGCTGACCCAACGCGTCCGTTAGGGCGGCCAGGGCACGCTTGACCGGGCGAAGCAGAACAGGCGGGTGAGTCGTTGGCTCGGCCATCAGCAGGGCCGACATAACGGTAGCCACGTTGGCCGACAAAATGTGATTCAGCACCACTAACCTATAAATGGGTTTTTCGTTGCGTTGCTTGTGCTTCGGCTCCGACACCATCCGCTGAAAGGCAGCGGCCAGATTGGCCGACGTAACATAAACTTCTTTGCGAACCAGTTTGTAATCGACCACGCTGATAGGCCGACCCGACAGGCCGTCGAGGAGTAACCTAACGTATCGGGTGTTGGCGGCTACGACCTTGCGCAGGGGGTTGATGATCTGGTGCGACTCCCAGTTAGGAAACAGCAGATAACCCGAGGCCAGGGCAATGGCCCCGCCGAGCAGCGTATCGAGCAGTCGCTCACCCGCTACGCCGAGGTAGCCGATGCCTAGGAAACTGAAAACGATGAGCAAAAACGGCGTTACGCACACAACCATCACAATGTAGTTGACCCGCTGTGAGCTATACGTGCCGATCATAAACAAGACCAGAAATACGAACTGAACCGTCTTGTTCGGAATGAACGCCAGGATAAGTACACCCAACACGCCACCCACAAACGTACCGATGATACGCTCCTGATTGCGCTGTTTCGTCAGGCTGAAAGCGGGTTTGAGAATAACCAGGATTGTCAGCAACACCCAGTAACTATACTGGGCATAGGGCAGAAATTTTGCCAGCACAAAGCCAAGCAGCAAGGCTAGTGCCACGCGCACCGAATGCCGGAACGCGGATGATTCGAGTGTTAGGTTATCGCGAAACGACGCCCAGTTAATGGTTTGGTGCGACACAAATCGGCCGTATTCCAGCGGTTCGTGTTGCACGCTGTCGGGCGGAGCCGTTAGATTAGTCTGAATCGTAGCGACCCGCTGACTCAGGTTACGGAGACTGACCAACACTTTTTTCAGCACCAGGGTGTAGCCGTCGCTGGTGTTGAGCTTATCAATCTGTCCTTTTAATTCGGCCAGCGATGAGGTGAGGTCGAGGGGCGGGCGCAGGGAGGTCGACGACTGAATAGCCAGGCCGAGGTGGTCGATTTCGTCGGCCAGTTGGCGGATCAGCCGGGCCACGGTCGGCAAAACCTCCGACTGGCCAAACCGCTCCCGAATGCTGGTGTAATCGTAATACATGGCCACAATCTGCTCGTAGAGGTCCATTACGCTTGAAAATGTCAGCACCAGCAGGCGGCTCGTATTATCTGATTCGGCCATAAACTGGCGGGTCTTGAACAGCAGTTCCCGCACGGCGTCCTGCTGTTCGGTCACGACCACCTGCTGGGCGACTAACCGCCGGTAGTCGTCATCAAGGTCAGAATCAATCGTGTAGAAGTCGGCCTTGATGGCCATCAACTTGGCTATTTCGTGGATGCACAGGCCCAGGGCCCGTTGCGCTGGGCGGTAGGGCCGGAGTTGTGCGGTGAGCAGGCTGATGAGCATGTACCAGGTGCCGCCGACCAGTATGAGGCCGCTTTCACGCAGAACACCGGCCGGGTCGAGGGGGCGGTCGAGCATCAGCACCATGATAAGCAGAGCCGCTGTGCCAACCGACGTAGCCCGGTTCGTATAAACCGAAAACATGGAGAAAAAGAACCCAAATACCACGATTTCCACCCCAAGCGTGAGGCTGTTCATCCGGGCAAACCCCGTAACAAGCGTAACGAAGGCACCAAACAGCACCGTAGCGACCATGCCGTTCCGTCGGTGCTGCACAGGTCCGGGGGCGTCGCTCAGGCTCACACTCAAGGCGCCAATGGACAGGGCCATGCCGGTTTCGAGCTGACCAATCTGCGCCAGCAGGAGCGAGGGCAGCAGAATCGATAAAGTAATACGAAGTCCGTCGGAGAAATGTTGGCTGGACAGAAAATAGCTTACCTGCCGGGTGCGTCTGTTCATGCCGGTTTTACCTGTTCGGTAGCGGAATCCAACGTCCTCTGCCAACTTTTTCGCTTACCACGGTAGTATGGTTGTATGGTGCAGTATAACACCGCGTTGGCAAAAACGTCTTTTTGCGTATCGTACTAATCCATCCAATCCATGTTATACCCGTTACACGGAGCTGCCTGTTCGTTTACGTCCAGCATCAGGGTCGTTACTCATCCAGTTCCTGAATCCGAACTAGATGTCGCCCGCCCTCGAAAGGAGTATCAAGCCATATCCTGACAATGCGCAGGGCCATTTCCTCCGTCATCATGCGCTGGCCGAGAGAAATTACGTTAGCGTCGTTGTGCTGCCGCCCCAGCCGGGCCGACTCTTCATTCCAGCACAAAGCGCATCGAACCCCCCGAACGCGGTTGGCCGTTATGGCCTCGCCATTTCCGGACCCACCCAGCACAACGCCCCGCTCCACGTCGCCCGCAGCAACGGCCACAGCAACGGGCCGGATGAAGCGTGGGTAGTCGACCGGCGCTTCAGAATCGGTGCCTTTGTCAATGACCTCGTGGCCAAGTCCGGTTAGGTAGTGTTTAATGGCTTCCTTGTACAGGTAGCCGGCATGGTCGGAGCCGATGGCAATTTTCATAATTTAAACGGTAAAGCTTGGTAAGTGCGACTGGTTGACGGCGACATACGGAGAATCAATGTCTATGACCAAACCACAAACATCCAAACTTGTTCGGGTCTACCAGCCTCGGTATCTTGCAGCGACATTCGGTCTGACGACCTCCTGACTTTCGATGATTCCATCCACCAACCAGCGGCCCGGTGCTACGGTGCTGTTCATTTTCGGCGGCAGCGGAGACCTTAATCTGCGCAAACTTACCCCGGCACTCTACAATCTGTTTATCGACAAGTACCTGCCCGATCGGTTTGCCGTGGTTGGCCTTGGCCGTAGCCAATATACGGACGACAGCTTTCGCGACCGGTTGAATGAAGGTGTTCAGTCGTTCTCCCGGCGGAAAGACGGCCCCTGGGGTACATTCGCCCCGGTTATTACGTACCTTCAAATGGACGCGGGCGATGCGGGCTCCTACGCCAAACTATCAGATTTTGTAGCCGATAAAGAACAGGAGTGGGGGGAACGGCCCAACGTAGTGTTCTACCTGGCTGTGGCTCCGCAGCTGGTGCCGGGCATTGCCGAGAACCTCGGCAAACTGCAACTGTGTGGCGATACGTCGCACGTTCGGATTGTGGTCGAAAAGCCGTTTGGACATGACCTTAAAACTGCTCTTGAACTAAACGCCCTCCTCGGCGGGCTGTTTGCCGAAGAACAGATTTATCGCATCGACCACTACCTCGGTAAAGAAACCGTGCAGAACATTCTGGCGCTACGCTTTGCTAACTCCCTGTTCGAGCCAATCTGGAACCGCCGTTACATCGAATACGTCCAGATTACGGCCGCCGAGACGGTGGGTCTGGAAGGGCGAGGTGGGTATTATGAAGGATCTGGTGCGCTGCGCGACATGATTCAGAACCACCTACTTCAGATGCTGTGCATGATAGCAACCGAAGCGCCCGTCAACTTCAATGCTAACGAAGTGCGTAACAAGACAGTGGACGTCCTGAATGCCATCCGCCGAATAAAACCCGAACAGGTTAAGGATGTAGCGGTGCGGGGCCAATATGGTGCCGGCTCCGCAAAAGGAAAGGATTTGCCGGGCTACCGGGAGGAAGAAGGCGTGAAGCCTGATTCGGCGACCGAGACGTTTGCGGCCGTAAAAGTTTACGTCGACAACTGGCGGTGGGAGAATGTGCCCTTTTACCTCCGGACGGGTAAAGCACTGCCTGAAAAGACGACGGTCATTACCATCCAGTTTAAGGCCGCACCCGATTTTGCCTTTCCTGACGAAGCTACACAATCCTGGCAGTCGAACCGCCTGACGATTAGCATTCAACCGGCCATGGATATTCGGTTGCGCTTTCAGGTCAAACGTCCGGGCCAGACATTAGCCATTGACCCTGTAGAAATGGTATTCAGCTACCGCGATGCCTATGATGGACAGGGGCCTGAAGCCTACGAGACACTGCTGCTGGACGTAATGACCGGCGACGCTACGCTGTTCATGCGGGCCGATCAGGTCGAAGCCGCCTGGAAGGTTGTAACACCAATCCTGGAAGCCTGGGAAAGCCAACCCCCGACCGATTTCCCCAACTACGCCCCCGGCTCCTGGGGACCCGAAGCAGCCAGCGCACTGGTTGAAAAGGATGGTTTTCACTGGACCACCAAATAAGCCCATTACGTATGAATGCGGATAAGACCATAACGCAATGGGACACCCGTTTCGTAGACGATCAACGCTTACCGTGGGAAACGGTGGGCGAAGGTGTGAAACGTAAGATTATGACCTACGATGCCAGCCTGATGATGGTGAAAGTCGCCTTTGAAACGGGCGGGATTGGGGCGGCACACAGCCATTTTCATACGCAGATGAGCTACGTTGAGAGTGGGGTATTTGCCATTACTATTGCCAACGAAACACAAACGATGCGCATGGGCGATGCCTATTACATTCCGCCTAATGTCTGGCACGGAGCCGTTTGTGAAGAAGCTGGCGTGCTGGTCGATGTTTTTACACCCATGCGCGAAGATTTGGTATAAAGCTGTTTCCTGATTGACCGACAGTATGCAACTGATTGTTAAGAAGAACCCCGCCGACCTGGCTAAAGCAGCCGCTGATTTTATCCTTAAGCGCATCAAAGACGTCCTGAAAAAACAGGATCGGTTTACGCTGGCCCTCTCGGGCGGCAGTACGCCCAAAGCCTTACACGAACTACTGGCTAAGTCGCCCTACGTCGATCAGATCCCGTGGCTGCAACTGCATATCTTCTGGGGCGACGAACGCTACGTGCCCATTGAGGACGAGCAGAGCAATGCCGGCATGGCCTATGACACGCTGCTCGGTCACGTCTACACCCCCGAAGACCAGATCCACGTCTGGCGCACCGACCTTGAACCCGATGCGGCTGCCCATAATTATGCGGACATGCTGCACACCTATTTTGGCGACAGTGGCCCTACCTTCGATCTTGTCCTACTCGGTATGGGCGACGATGGGCACACACTCTCGCTCTTTCCGGGTACAGAGGTTGTTCATGAGCAAACCGTTTGGACAAAAGCGTTCTTTCTCGATGGGCAAAACATGCATCGCCTGACCTTAACGGCCCCTATTGTGAACCGGGCACCATGCGTTCTGTTTCTGGTAGCAGGTCCCAAAAAAGCCCAGCCCTTACGGGAAGTGCTGGAAGGCGAATATCAACCCGATACGTATCCTGCGCAGGTTATTAAACCATCAGCGGGGGAGTTAATCTGGATGGTGGATGAAAAAGCCGCTACGAATTTAAGTAGCCGTTAGAAATGCTGCCTCAGCTATTGTATATCTAATGATTGCCAGGCTTACTTACTGTAAGTGACGTAAGACGAATTCAGTTACAATGATATTTTTATAAGTACGTTCCGCCCAATGAATATATACTTATTTTTATGGCAACGACATGCAACGGATTACAGGCAACCAACATCCTTAGGTAAGATCAAATCATAACTAAATCTATTTATCATGTTTTTTAAGGCTCTACTAATAGGTGTCAGTATGTTAACGGCTTCGTTGTCGGTAGCCACGGCGCAAACTGCCAGTGCAACGACCACGACAGATAATTCGTCGGCAACGATCATCGGCAAGTGGGATGGCTCCTACGAAGGGTCTAGTTCAGGAAAATTTGAATTAATCGTCACCCAGGATGGCAACCAAAAACTTACCGGACAGATTGTTATGCTGACTCCTGATGGTAACCGCTATCCAATCAGTTTGAAAACGTTAAGCTGGCAGAACGGGCAACTGAAAGCATCCTACGTCGATCCACAGGAAGGGGATGATGTCAATTTCTCAGGAAAATTGGAAAACTCAGCTATGAAAGGCACTTGGGAGGCAGACGGCGGCCAGTCCACCGGAAACTGGCAGGTCAGCCGTGCTGACCGCTAAACTCACCAGGCCTTATACCAGTTTTGCCTTTAGAAACGTAATGGTTTATTTCCAGGCTAATATGGCCGCTTTAATGAAGCGGCCATATTAGCCTGTTTAATTAGCGCGAGTTGATCCTTCGTAGCTAGAAAATGCGTTGAATTATGATCGTCAACGGTTAGGAGTGTTGTCTGGTAAGTTGAACGCTATTCGGTCGTTACGTCTTCGGGAGTCAGCCAGACTACTTTTTGCTCCGACTCATGGGGCTGACTAAGGATGTCGCGGTAGAGATCGGGGCGCCGGGCATTGCGGTATCGAAAACCACCCGCCTGCTGGAGTTTGTCGGGTGTGCAGGTAGCGATTACTACGTCATCGCCTAACTCACGACATTCGGCCACTATATCGCCAAAAGGGTCCAAAATCATTGAGCAACCGTTCTTTAGCTGGTCATCGTCCATACCAATTGGGTTAGAGAAGACAACGTATATGCCATTGTCATAAGCGCGGGCTGGCAGCCATTTCATCAGCCAGGCGCGGCCTTTCATACCATCGAATTCCAAACGAACCGAGGTAGGGTCACTCTCCCGGTTTGCCCATAAGGCCGGATCGGCAAAGCCAGCTCCGGGGCGTGTCGAGGGTGTCATCATCGTTACGTGCGGCATGAAAATTACGTCGGCTCCCAGCAGTGCCGTGGCCCGCACGTTTTCAACGATGTTGTTGTCGTAGCAAATCAAGATGCCGCATTTCCAGCCGTGCAGGTCGAAGACAACGTACTCGTTGCCGGGCAGAATATGGGGATTGATGAAGGGATGCAGCTTCCGAAATTTAGCCACCAGCCCATTCTTATCAACGCAGACGTAGGCTTTAAATACCTGATTATGGCTGTCTTTTTC
>DATHAW010000033.1:0-6951 GCA_035296465.1 Spirosoma sp. | reverse complement strand
CACGATCATAAACAGGTGGACAGGGAGTTGGACAACTTTCCCATCTCCCTTAGACAGGGCATTACCACCCTGTACCTACGGAAAGTCTAGCCAAATTTCGCGTTATAGGTTGCACCGATCAGAAGTTGGTAGGAGTGGAGCCAGGTGAGTTTTTAGTAAGCATGGGTAGTCTGCGCCGCAGTCGGTACCGCTTCGTGTTAAAAATCATTTTTTAACGTTTATATTGACAGAGGCTAAGGAATCATTGATAAAGTACAACCTTCTGCGCTCACCCCCCTGTTTATGAATCGACTGATACCCGTTTTGCTGATGGTGGCCTTTTTGGTTCTTGTTCTTCTGCCACTTAGCTGCGTCGATTCCTTCGAGCATAAGATGAACGAACAGGTTAACCTGGTGGTGATCGAGGGCACAATCACTAATTTGGCCGAGCCGCAGGTTATTCGGCTTAACCGCTCGAAATCCGACTCGTTGACGGGTCTTTTTGGTACACTGCCTATCACGGGGGCAACCGTCGAGATTATTGTCGATTCGGCTGAGGTAGTTCTACTAAAAGAAACGAATGCGGGCCGCTACCAGGCACCGAATGGGTTTGCGGGCAAAATTGGTCACGCCTATCAGTTGAGGTGTACCTTACGGGAGGGCACACGCTATCGGTCCAATCACGAAGTAATGGCCTTTGTGCCGCCTATCCGTAAGGTTTCCGCCGTATTTAACCCAGCCAGTTTACCCGCTCGACTTTACAATGGCACATTTAATCAGTACCGGGGCGCTCACGATCTTTCTGTGGATTGGCAGGATCCGGCCGATCAGCACAATTATTACCGCTGGGAATGGAGCCTGTGGGAAAAGCAGGATTGGTGCCATACCTGTGTACAGGGCTTTTATGTGATCTATCATCCTTATGACAACACCCGGTTACTGGAAGACTGCGTTTCCTATACGCTGAACGCTGAAAACAGTACGGACAGTTATTTTGTCAATGACTACAACTGCCGAACCAAATGCTGGGAGATTATTCCCAGTCGGGACATCAACGTCTTTGATGACCAGCTTAGCAATGGCGGTCAGATACAGGGCCGTCGAGTAGCCCAGATCCCCTTTTATCAATACACGGGTTCTTTATTCGAGCTTCGACAATTATCGCTTTCGAAACAGGCCTATTCCTACTTCAAATTATTTCAGGACCAGACGCAGAACTCAGGTGGGTTGGCTGACACGCCACCGTCCGCTCCGGTGGGCAACATGCGTAATGAGGGGAATAGCCAGGAGCGCGTAGTTGGCTATTTCACGGCATCGGCGGTTTCATCCGTTCGCTACTGGCTCGACCGTAAAGATGCTACGGGTCTACCCATTGGTTTATTTGAAGCCCTGAATGGTCTTCATCCCAGTCCGGAGGGTGAAATAGATCCTAATACGCAGAAAGGGAAACGGTCCATTAACAATATATATGTTAGTCCAATAAATACGAATCGTGTGCCGAGGGCTGTCTGTGTGCCCAGCGACAGCCGAACGCCGGTTAAGCCCGAAGGCTGGAGGGACTAAACTTGTTGACTAAGGGGAATATGTGTATCTAAAACAAATGGCCCTTAATAGACCGTGATACCATGAATAGAAGGATCTGCACCGATGCCGTTACCCATAAACGGGAGTGAGTAAATCGGGCTAACGAACGAATTTGCTCTGTATCGCCCTGAAGCCAACCGTTGCCCGGTAAGTTGGGTCTTCACCCACTTACCGGTATTGCTTACCCACCGATCTGTTCCTTTACCCGACCTATGAACCGACTCTTACTGACTGCCTTTCTGCTGATTACGGGCGCAACCGGGGCGGCAGCCCAAATCACCTATACGCTCTCCGGCACCGTCCGGGACTCGGCCACGGGGCATCCCCTGGAGCGGGCCGCGGTGGTGATCGACTACGAAAAATCCTCCACCGGTGCCTATACCGACGAGGAGGGCCATTACGCCATCCAGGTGCGGCAGGGACAGCGCATTCTGGTGGTGCGTCACGTGGGCTACGTGCCGTTTCGGACGTATGTGCGGGTGCAGGGCGATACGCGTCTGGACGTGCGGCTACCCAGCGTGGCCAGTCAGCTGGAGGAAGTCGTCGTCACCAGCAAGAGCTACGACCGCAACACCCGTCAGCCGCTGCTGGGCGTCAGCCAGATCAACATTGCCACGCTCCGGCGGATGCCGGCGGCTCTGGGTGAGACCGACATTCTGCGTTCGCTGCAAATGCTGCCCGGCGTGACCAGCGTGGGCGAAGCAGCTAATGGCCTCAACATCCGGGGTGGCACGACCGACCAGAACCTGATTCTGCTCGACGACACGCCCATTTTCAACCCCACCCACATGTTCGGGTTGTTTTCGGTCTTTCCGCCCGATGCTGTCAGCGGACTCGACCTCTACAAAGGAAACGTACCCACCCGCTACGGCGGACGGGCGGCCTCGGTGCTCGACATCAGTTTGAAGAACCCCGACCTCGAACAGTTCCAACTCACGGGGGGCGTGAGTCTGGTGGCCAACCGGCTGACCATTGAAACGCCGATTATCAAAGGCAAACTGGCCCTGCTGGTGTCGGGGAGGGGGGCCTTCAATGACTTTCTGCTGCGGGCCGTTTCGCCCCGGTTCTCTACTATCCGGGCCAAATTCGGCGACGGCACGGCTAAATTATTCTGGCGTATCAATGACAAAAATACCGTCACGGCGATGGGTTACTACAGCGGGGATCTGTTCCAGACCAACCTGCTGGGCAGTCTGGCGAACATCAATGCCACCGCTACGCAGTATCAGCAGGAAACCGCCAACGGCATGATCCGCTGGTTTCATGCCTTTTCGCCCACCGTAAACCTCCAGACGACCGCACTGGTCGCCCGCTACATTCCCCGAATTCTCTCGATTGAAGACAGCATAGATAACAAAGTGGTGCTGAAACAGTCGCTGCTGCAGCGGCAGGTGAAGTCAAATCTGAACTACCAGCTCGCCAATCAGAAAATCGAACTGGGGGCCAGCGCTACCCAATACGGGCTCAACCCCGGCGAGTTGATTCCCGGCAAGAGTTTAGCCGTAAACTACCAGCGCACGCCGCCCGAAAATGCCCTCGAACTGGCCCTGCACGTAGAAGACGAATGGAGTGTGTCGGATAAATTAGCCGTATCGGCGGGGCTGCGCTACTCGCATTTTTTAAACCTCGGCCCCTCGGTGGTGCGCCGGTACGCGGGGGGTGAAGCGGCTGATGCCACCACGGTGGTGGATTCGGTGCGCTACGGGGCCGGGCAGGTAACGGCCCAGTACGGGGGACTGGAACCCCGGCTGGGGCTGCGCTATTCGCTGGGGACAAACGCGTCAATCAAGCTGGGTTATAACCTTATGCGGCAGTATTTGCAGGTGATCACCAACACCACGACGCCCCTGCCCACTGCCCGTTGGAAAACCGCCGACGCCCACATTAAGCCGCAGGTAAGTGAGTTGTTTTCAGCGGGCTACTTCCGCAATAGCCCCAACAATATTTTTGAGGTATCGGCCGAGGTCTACTGGCGCCGTACCCAGCACGTATTAGACTACAAACCGGGAGCCGATTTCCTGTTGCAGCCTTATCCTGAAACCCAGCTGCTGTCAGGGCGCAGCCGGGCCTACGGGCTGGAAGTGATGCTGGCAAAGAAAAAAGGGGAGCTGACGGGCTGGGTCAACTACACCTTCGCCCGCACCCAGAATCAGGTCGATGAGGGCGTTGATTTTCGCCAGCAGATTAACGGGAGCAACTGGTACGCAGCCAACTACGACCGGCCCCACAGCCTGAATGTGAGTCTGAACATCAACCAGACCAAGCATCACAGCTTCTCGTTCAACTTTGCCTACAGCACGGGTAGGCCCTATACGGCTCCGGAGGGTTTCATCCGCTACCAGGACCGCACGTATCCCTACTACAACGAGCGCAACCAGTACCGATTGCCCGATTATCACCGGCTCGACTTTGCCTGGAACATTTACAACCCCAGCCTGAAGGTCCGGCGCTGGCAGGGCCACTGGACGTTTACGGTCTACAACCTGTACGGCCGAAAAAATGCCTATTCGATCTTCTACCGTACCGAAGGGCAGGGAACCAACCCCTACCGGCTGGCCATCTTTGCTGCGCCCATTCCCAGTCTGACGTATAATATCGAATTTAAGTAAGGGCAAAACCAGCTACGAATGCGTTCATCTACTTTACTGATCCTCGTTTGCTCAGGGGCCGTGCTTCTGGCCGAGGCTTGCGTGGACCCGCTTGATTTGACCTTACCCGCAACGGGCGATCTACTGGTAGTGGACGGCACCCTGACGGATCTGGCCGAGCCACAGGTGATCAGGATCAACCGCTCGCAGGTAGATCGGCTCACGGGTCGTTTTAGCACCCTGCCCCTGACCAAAGCCCGGGTTGAGGTAATCGTGGATTCGAGTCAGGTCATTGCCTGCCCTGAAACCCTTGACGGAAGCTATCAGTTGCCGAGTGATTTTAAAGGGCAGGTGGGGCACGCCTACCAGTTACGGTTTACCCTCAACGACGGCACCCGGTATGCATCGACCCAGCAGGTAATGCCCGCCGGACCTCCGCTTGGCAACGTAAGCGCCCGCTTCAATCCCACCAGCTTACCCCCGCAACAACTCAACGGCTACCGGGCCGCCCATGACATCTATATCGACACGCAGGACCCAGCCGGGCAGCACAACTACTACCGCTGGGAATGGACGTTATGGGAGCGTCAATACTGGTGCCATAGCTGTCGGCAAGGGGTTTACTCACCCTTTGGAGTGCTGCCCAATATGTACAAGGACCGGGACTACTTCGTGCGGGGCACCGAACCGTTTGAGGACTGTTTCAGCCCCCCGGCCGGGAAGGCTGGCGAAGAAGCGCCTGAGGTGCCTAAGGAAGACTGGATCTATGATTATGGCTGTCAAAGTCCCTGCTGGCACATTATCAAAGGGTACGATATCGTGATCCTTGATGATCGCTACATCGGTGGGGGCTTACTTAGTCAGCAACGGGTTGCCAGGATTCCCTTCTACAATGCCCGCGGGGGCCTGGTCGATGTTCGCCAACTCTCGCTGACGGCTGACGCCTACCGGTATTACCAGCAATTCCAGGAGCAGACCCAGCATAGTGGTGGGGTGGCCGATACTCCGCCCACCGTTATGGTGGGTAATGTGCGTGCAGTCGGTGATTCGCCCCTGAAGGTGGTGGGCTACTTCTCGGCTTCCACGGTTTCCCAGGTGCACTTCTGGCTGGATCGCAGGGATACGCAGGGCGTGCTTTCCTACGGAGCGACGGGCCCCGTCGATACGCTCCGTCCACCCGGTACCTACGGCAACACTCAGGATGGGTTATTTTATGCCTTTAATGCGCACCAGCCCAACCCTGAACCCCCTCCGCCTTACCTGGGTGAGCGGACCAAAGCAAAGGTTCGTATCTGGCCTAATGCAGACCGCCCCCCGCTGGCTCCCTGTCGGCAAGGTGATAATCAAACCCCATTCAAACCCGAGGGCTGGCGGGATTGACAAGCCGAAAAAAGTGATTAAACCTTAAGCACCATGCCATGAACAGTAGTTTCACTAGTCTTTTGCTCACCTTTTCTAACCGAATCGTAAGCACAGCCGGTCAGCCAGGGCTGCCCTAACGAAATCGCTGATTCGGATGATTCACCCTTACGTACCCTTAAACGATGAAAGAAGGCTTTTTTTATTCTAGTGATCGGCCGCTGGGTGAGGTGACCTATCGGCTTAAACGGCAGGTTGTAGCAGACTACCAGCCGGCCTTAGCGAAAGCCACCGGATTAAAGAAATACTGGCTTCGCTGGCTACGTAGCGTTGCGGTGGTAAGTAGGTGTAATCAAAAACTGTATGCTAACGACCAGCTGAATCAATTGGTAACGTAATTGCTACTGCTATAACAGCAAGACGTAAGCGTTGCTAGTGGAAGATGGGTCTATCAACTCCCTATTCAGGATCTATATGAAACCGATTATTTCGAGATTCCTAATCTTAGTTTTCTGCTTACTACTACAAGCGTGTGAAAAACGGGACTGTGATTGCGTTCCTCCATTTAGCTCACAGTTGATTGGTAAATGGGAATGGGTTAAAACCAGCACACCTACTGGTGAGATCACCCCACAAACGCTGGGCCATGGCAAGAGCTTGAGTTATGGTAATGATGGCTCACGCAATTATCTCTATCTGACCGAGGATGGTCAGGCCCCTAAAGTATTCTATCAAGACAACTCCGTTGGCGAGTCAGATCGAGATCAGGGTCTGATCGTGGGACAATTCAGTGGAGCCTATATTCAATTCATTCTCAAAAAGGCCTCTGACAATACTTATCAGACGATGACGACTACTGACATGGTCAGTACGCCCTCGCAGGGTTATGGTCCAATTCGCCATTCCTATCAGCGGGTTGGCATCCCGGATAAACCTTAGCTCTTTCTCTGGTTGTCTAGAACTTGCCAATTTTAAGTTATGGACTTTGACAAGTCTAAGCACCTTTAGACGAATGGTCAACCAGCTATCTCAGGTGACAAACTACTATCGAACGCGATTCGTGACGGCATCCTTCCTGATCGGCAGTTGCATGGATAAATCCGTCAGTGCTCAGCAAAAATACATTCCCGGTGTAACTGACATTACCAGCATGACGGCGGTGTCGACCCCTGATTCAGTCGCTTTTGTCAGATTTATAAAGAAGGCCTGTCAAGATTCGACGCATTTTATTAAGCAAGTCAAAGACTGCTCAGGCGGAGTCGAATATCGAGAGGACTTAAAGTCTTATGTAATTTCTTACGGTGTCCCTAATACATGGGATAACCAAGTAACTGCTATACTTTGCAATTGCTCTCAAGCTAGTAAATGGCTTGGCCGATCTGTAATATTCAGCGGTCGCTATTATCGTGCGCTTGGAGTCCGCAGACGTTATGCCGGAGAG
>DATHAW010000032.1:0-2439 GCA_035296465.1 Spirosoma sp. | reverse complement strand
TTGTCCCAGTCGTTTTTAGCTGAATCAACCAATCAGGCCGCCGAACAAAACAATGAGATGATTCATTGAGCCGTATACTCCGCAATGCTCTGAATAGATTTAATAAACAAGCGCTGTATTCTCCTGTCTGTTTGAGCAATCAGCGTACCAGTGCCTGTGGCAGTTCGCCTGACAACTGCATTTGGTGGCGGCTGGACGTATGGGATGCTGGGAGTGGTCGGGGCCAGTGGTGATGTTGACAGAATTCCAGCACCGCTTCGGCCTGGGCAATCTGGGTTAGTCTGTTACGTAGCCCAAAAGTGGGATTATGATACCAGATGGCCTGATCATCAGGACCGGTATTGGTGATAGGCATGACTGTTTACCAGACGGTACAAAGTCATGCCTATCACCGCCGACAACACCCCGATGCCAATCCCGGCAACCACATCGAGCGGATAGTGGGCACCCACATAAATGCGGCTGTAGGATACCACCAGCGCCCACAAGAATACCCATTTTGTCCTGGGGTATCGTTGGCCGGTGAGCAGCCACAGACTCGTAGCCAGGGCAAATGTTGTGGCTGCGTGCGACGATGCGAAGCTATACAAACCACCACATTCCAGAACTGGATGAATTAATTTCTGCAGGGCCGGAACGTGGCAGGGGCGTAGCCGCAGCGTGAGGGGTTTAAGAACCGATGAAGTCAATTGGTCGCCAATGGCCACCGCTGCGGCAATAATGACCAGCATCGAAAGAGTCTGCTTTCGGTAGCTATACACGATCCAACCAATGAGCAGAGCATAGAACGGCAACCAGCTATTACGCTCTGTTATCCAGACCATAATGGGGTCAAGCCAGGGTGTATACTGACCATTGAGCCACAGGAATAACTCGGTATCGAGCCGATTCAGGGTTTCGCGCATGGAACGTAAATAGACCAGAGCAGAAAATTGCCTTCGTGGCTACAATGCCAGAAACTGGCTCAGGTAGTTCCGGGCAGTCAGAATGGCGGTCCTGACGTCTTCGGGACTGCCCTCATACGCTTTGTCTTCTACCTCAATGCAGACCGGACCCCGGTAGCGCACGTCGGTCAGGGCCGCGAAGAACGCTCCCCAGCGAACGTCGCCCAGGCCCGGCAGTTTAGGCGAATGATACTCCAGCGGATTGGCCATGATGCCCACGCGGTTAAGCTTATCGCGGTAGAGTTTCGCGTCTTTGAGGTGGATGTGGTGGAGCCGGTCGCGGTAGTCATAGATAGGCCGCACCTCGTCCATCATCTGCCAGATCAGGTGGCTCGGGTCGTAGTTAAGACCCAGCGCCCGCGATGGGATGATCTCGAACATACGGTCCCAGACGGCGGGCGTCGTGGCGAGGTTTTTGCCACCCGGCCATTCGTCGTCGGTAAACCACATCGGGCAGTTTTCAATGCCAATCTTTACGTTGTTTTCCTCCGCCACCTGCACAATGCCCGGCCAGTGCTGGGCGTAAAGCTTCAGGTTGTCAGCCATGCTCAGTTTGGGATTCCGGCCGATAAACGTATTGACGACTGAAACTTCCAGCTTCGCGGCTGCCCGGATGATGGTTTTAAGGTGTTCGCGGTAAAATTCGGACTGCTCGGGATTTGGATCGAGCAGATTCGGATAATAGCCAAGTCCAGAAATCGACACCCCATACTCATTCGTAAGTGCGTGAATGTACGCTACGTCAAGATTGTCGACGTCGATATGCGTTACTCCTGCATACCGGCGGGTGTCGCGGTCCGGCGTTCCGGTTTGGCCTGATGGCCAGCACATGAGTTCAACGCAGCCGAAACGGTGCTCAGAGGCAAATTTGAGAACGCTGTTTAGGTCGTAGTCGGCCATGATAGCCGACACAAAGCCAAGGTTTAGCATGATGAGCAGAATTGACGTTACGTACTAAATGACAGACTGATCGGGCTCTCAGTATCCTTTTGGTTCAGCCATAGCCGCAATGGACGTTGCGGCTGTTGTACCGACCGGTGCTTCGCCGAACCGGCGGTACGCATCTTCCATGATCGTAGCAGTGGCCGATGCTCCTAAACGCGAAACGCCCATGGCTTTCACCGTCAGCAATCCATCGAGAGTTCGTACGCCTCCGGCAGCTTTAACCCGGACGCCGGGACCAACGTGGTCGAGCATCAGTTGAAGATCGGGTACGGTGGCTCCTTCGTAGCTATACTTCCCGTCGGGGACTTTCACGAAACCATAGCCCGTTGAGGTTTTCACAAACTCGGCACCCACGGCCGTGCATATTTCGCAGAGCCGGATTTTAAATCTGTCGTCGGGGAGGAAATCATTCTCGAATATAACTTTCAGGATAGCCCCATGTGCCTTGCACGCATCATGAACCGCCTTAATCTCCTCCTGCACGTAGGCCCAGTCTTCGCCGAGTACCTTGCCAATGTTAACCACCATATCAATCTCAACGGCCCCGTCC
>DATHAW010000031.1:0-14163 GCA_035296465.1 Spirosoma sp. | reverse complement strand
CTTGTTAACGGGATCTGTCTCACCGCAAATAGTTGTGCTATTGACATCACTTTCTGGATTGATGTCCTTTTTTGACTCACATGTTTCTGCGGTTGAGATAACTACAACCATTAAAGCGAATAGAATTATAGACTTCTTCATGTTATTCAAAGGTCAAACTGATGTAAGACAAGACGCCCAAAACTCAGCAAGGGTTGGAAACCCTAAATTTTTTGTTGTATAAGTGCGAATATGTTAAGGGAAATAAGTTAGAAACAGAAAAGTCCCTTAGACCGATCCTAACTTGAAAAAATCTAAGACATAAGGATTTTGAGAGACCCTATTTTAGACCCTATTCTAATTGATCCTCTTGGCTCAAACCGGCTCTGGGATGAAGCTTGTAAACAAGTTTTACAGAGTAACTTCATTGAATGGCAACTGCTTTACGAGATAGATTGGGAAACGGGAAATCCAATTTATTCGCTTTATCACCCTGCTACCAATAAAGCTATCCGAATCATTCAGAATGAAAGAGACAAGAAATATGGAATGTATATGCGAAAGGGAGGGGAAGACGACACCATTGATGAAATTGTCCTCTGTTGCTCTCTCACCGAGTCAACCCTAAGTGTGTTCAAATTAATACTTCGCGTTTGGACCCGACCCCAGACAGATGCAGCTTACATGAACGATCTATTGACACGTTGTAGCCTGTGGGACTTAGAATCCTGATGTTGTATAAGTCGGGGTTATGTTAAACGGTGTCTGCGACGCTATTACTGTAGTTGGGGCTGACTGCCCCAAACCCCGTAGGTTTTTCTTAGGCATAAGGCACCCCTGAAGGTACACTTTTATTCCCCTTCCCCACTCTTTTAGCGTCAGCCCTGCGTACCTTCAGGGGTGCTCTATGCCTAAGAAAACCTATCACTACTACATTGTGAGCGTAGCGAGCTCCTATGTTAGTTTTTCGGTCGCGTTAGCTACCTTAATTGCTATTTTGCCACTTTTCAAGGCTTATTAATCCCGCCAGCCCTCGGGTTTAAACGGCGTACGGCTATCGCTGGGCACACAAAGAGCGGTTGGTGGGCGTGAGTAGTATTTGCTAAAAATACCAAACGGTGGAGGGGTAGGTTCTTGGATGGGATCCCGACCATAGACGAGTTGAAACAATCCGGGTGCGTTCCCCTGTGTGTCTTTCCGATCCAGCCAGTATCGAACCGAAGAAACCGCTCCCGCTGTAAAATAGCCAATTACATATTCATCAGCATTGGCCCGGTTATGTACATTTCCAGCTAAAGCCGATGGGGGGGTATCGGCCAGACCCCCACTGTTCTGGGTCTGGTCCTGAAACAGTTTGAAATAGCGGTAGGCCGATTGAGTCAAACCAGCCTGCCGAATCTCTACTAAGCAGGGGTCGCGTTGGTAAAACGGTATTTGAGCCACCATACGCCCTTGAATGACCCCCCCATTGCTGTATTGATCATCAAAGACGTTTATAGCCGAACCGTAAAAGATGTCCCAACAGGCACTGCGACAAGGATAATCAAACACAAAATGTTGTCCCAGCGATAAAAAACTGCTCACATCGAAACAAGCTTCGTACAAATACGTATCCGTAGGGTCATAAACTAAGTACAAGCCGTCTGCGCACGTACGGCACAACTCCTGCTTTTCCCACAATGTCCAATCCCAGCGGTAATAGTTATGTTGATCAGCGGGGTCCTGGGTATCAACGTAAAAATCATGGGCCCCTGCATAGACACCCTGCAACCGCTGAGTTGGTGAAAGACTATTGGGGTTAAACTGAGCAGTAACCTGTCTAATAGCGGGTACCGCTTGCATCATTTCTGAAGTTGATTCGTAATGGGTGCCGTCAATTAAGGTGAACCGCAACTGGTAAGTGTGCCCAACTTGTCCTACCAACCCACTGGTAATCTGATACGTACCGTCGCGGGTTTCCTCCAAGGCATACACTTGAGCAGAGTCAACGACAATTTCCACTTTTGCTCCCGTTAATGGCAGCGTTCCGAAACGGCCGGTAAACGGATCCGCTTTAGAGCGGTTGAGTCGGATGATCTGGGGTTCGGCCAGGTTAGTGATCGTACCATCGACCACCACCACGTTGACATTCGCCTTTAAATCTACCGCTTGGGGGTCTACGCAGCCCAGAGGCAGCCACATAGCCGTCAGGCAGGCAACTAGTAAGAAGGCAAAAGAGCGCATAAAAAGGGCGTTGAGTACGGCATGCATAGGTGGTGGGTTGTTGCCCTTACCGGAACTCGATGTTATAGGTCAGGCTGGGAATGGGTGCGGCAAAGATGGCCAGCCGGTAGGGGTTAGTGGCCTGCCCTTCGGTCCGGTAGTAGATCGAATAAGCGTTCTTGCGGCCGTACAGATTATAAACCGTAAACGTCCAGTGGCCCTGCCAGCGCCGGGCCTTCAAACTGGGGTTGTAAATGTTCCAGGCAAAGTCCAGCCGGTGATAAGCGGGCAGCCGGTACTGGTTGCGCTCGTTGTAGTAGGGGTACGTGCGACCCTGGTAGCGAATGAAACCCTCCGGGGCGGTAAAGGGCCGACCGGTGCTGTAGGCGAAGTTGAACGAGAAGCTGTGGTGCTTGGTCTGGTTGATGTTCAGACTCACATTCAGGCTGTGCGGCCGGTCGTAATTGGCGGCGTACCAGTTGCCCCCGTTGATGCGCTGGCGAAAATCAACGCCCTCATCGACCTGATTCTGGGTGCGGGCGTAGGTGTAGTTGACCCAGCCCGTCAGTTCGCCTTTTTTCTTGGCCAGCATCACTTCCAGCCCATAGGCCCGGCTGCGCCCTGACAGCAACTGGGTTTCAGGATAAGGCTGCAACAGGAAATCGGCCCCCGGCTTGTAGTCGAGCACGTGCCGGGTACGGCGCCAGTAGACCTCGGCCGATACCTCGAAAATATTATTGGCACTGTTTTTAAAATAACCCGCCGAGAGCAACTCACTCACCTGCGGGCCGATGTGGGCATCCGCCGTTTTCCAGCGGGCCGTGGGCAGGGGCGTCGTCGTGTTGGTGATCACCTGCAGGTACTGCCGCATGAGGTTGTAGCCGATCTTTACCGACGCATTGGTCCCCAGCGAATAGCGTAGTCCCAGCCGGGGTTCCAGTCCGCCGTACTGCGCCGCTACCTGCCCGGCCCCGTAGCGCACCGAGTCCACCACCGTGGTGGCATCAGCGTCCTCCCCGCTTGCGTACCGGCGCACCACCGAGGGCCCCAGGTTCAAAAAGTGCGAGTAGCGCAGGCCGGCCGACACGGCCAGCCGGTCCGACACGCTCCATTCGTCTTCTACGTGAATGGCCGCTTCAAGGGCGTTTTCGGGCGGCGTGCGGTGGTAGTTGACCGCCAGACTATTGCCGGGGATCAGCTCGCCGGGGTTGATCTGGTAATGCACCGCGCTGACGCCGAGTTCAATTTTCTGGTTGGCCAGCTGGTAGTTCAGATTCGACTTCAGCTGCCGCTGCAGCAGCGACTGCTTCAAGACCACCTTGTTGTCCGTGCTGTCCTCCAGCGACAGAATCTTGGGGATATACCGCGCCACCAGCGCCGTGGTTTGCACATTGAGGATAGGTGAAAAGGCGTGAAACCAGCGGATCATGCCGTTGGCGGTTTCCTGTTGATACTGGGTGGCGGTGGCGTTGATGTTAGCCAGACTGCCCAGCAGGTTGGTCTGGAACAGATCCCCGCTGTAGTAGCCCATCGCCGTGACGGTATTGTTGCCGTTGATGCGCCAGAACAGCTTGGTGGTCCCGTCGCCGAATTTGGCCCGGATGTTGTCAAAACGCGGGGAGACCAGCCGCAGCAGAAAGTCGTTGAAGGCTCCCCGACCCGATACCAGCAGGGCTAGCTTGCCTTTGATAATGGGCGTTTCGACCGTTAGCCGGCTGGCTACCAAACTCACGCCGCCCGTGAGTCGGAACTGCTCGAGATCCGGGTTCTTCAGGCTGATGTCGAGTACCGAGGCGGCCCTACCACCATAGCGGGCCGGTACGTTGCCTTTGTAGAGGTCCAGCCCGCTGACAGCATCGGGCGGAAAGACCGAAAACAGCCCGAACATGTGGGTGGGGTTGAAAATGGGCGTGTCGTCGAGCAGAATCAGGTTCTGGTCGGTCGTGCCACCCCGGATGTTGAGGCCATTGGCTGCTTCGCCCACGCTGGTCACCCCCGGCAGCATTTGCAGGCTGCGCAGGATGTCGGTCTCGCCCAGAGCCGCCGGCATCCGCCGGAGCGTGGCAATGTTGATCTGGCTAACGCCCAGCAACGGCTGACGCGTGTTGCGGTCGTAGCCTTTGCTGGTCACGATGACCTCTTCCAGCTGACTGGATACGGAAGGCATGCGTACATTGAGGGTGGTATTGCCCAGCATACGAATGATCTGGCGCTGGGGTACGTAGCCCACATGCCGAACCACCACAACGTGCTGGCCCGCCCGGATGTTGATGGCGAATTCGCCCGCCGCGTCGGTGTAGGTGCCCGTCGTAGTTTTCTCATAATTCAACACGACGGCGGCCCGCTGAAGGGGCAGATTTGTCGACGAATCACGAACCGTGCCTGACAGGGTGTAGGTGATCTGGGCAAATGAGGGAGCCACCAACAACGCCAGCAACAATACGAGTATTAGTCGATTCATAAACAGTGGGGTAAGCCAGCATTGGGTTGTACCTTTTAAATTAATTTTTAGCCTCTGTCAATATAAACGTTAAAAAATGACTTTTAACAAAGTTCTTGTTAAGCAGTGTCTGCGACCGAACGGCAGCTGGTATCACACCGTCGGACCGGCTAGTACTATACTGCCCGTTTGCGGGCCGGACCGAAACCCAGTAGGTTTATTCAGGCATAGAGAACCCCGCATAGCGGGTCCGCTTTGTGTTGTCGAGCAGACAGAGAGGGACCGTGGCAAGCAGTGCCCGTAAGGCTACTATAAAAAAGCCCCGATCTGGCTTAGAGCCGCGGCGGCGGACCGTTACCAAGATCGGGGCTGCGTCGGTCGGAGGCTTCAAGCTATCAATCCGGCTGACCTTGCGTACGTTCAGTACGTGCATTAACCTATCCCTGGCCGGTTGCTCCTCAGCAGAGCCGGTTTCCGTTTCGGCTAATATTGTTAGGGGAGTTTCTCCCGTAAGATTTGTAGAATAAGCTCCTGGCCGGTCTTTACATCGGCCATATCACGCTGCACATTAGCAAATCCCTGTTGGACGTAAGTAGTGAGATTGGCTAATCCACTGGCCGTGATCTCTCCGGTTGTTTTAACCTGCTCAAGTTCAGCTTTTGTAGTGGTGGCTAACTCGACAAGTTGGCCTTGGCCTTCAATTAAACGATCCACTTTTTGAAGAACGTCAGCCATTAATGGCTCTAGCTGGTCGAGTCTGCGGTCAGGTGTCATAGTGTAAAGTTATTCGTTCTCCTGAAAATCGGCTAATTGTTGTTTAACAGCCTCATTTTGAAATAATTGCAATTGGTTTTTGCTGCTTATCTCTAAATCTTTTTTCTTCTTTATATAGGTCCTAGCGAAGGTTACTCTATCCCCATTAAACACAACTAGTGGATTGATAAAGTACTTGAAATGACTATCGCTACGGGCTATGATACCACATTCGACTAATGTTGCTAGACCGCTTAAGACACTGTTTGCATGAGTGTATTTGGTGTATTCTAAACACTTATTCATCTCCAAGAAGAACTCATCTTGTTTCGGCTTGAGAATCGTAATAATGTAACCGAATACTCTGATAGCTGATTTCGACAGTTCCCAGAAGGCAACAAATTGAGAAAGGTACAATTTTGCAAACTTATCTTCTTCTACTTCAACAAACCTCATAAAAGCCGAATAGCCCTGAACATCTCCATCGTTGCTAACGATCATCTGAATTTCATCTTTGTTCTTCGCACGGATGACCTGAGTCTTCTTTACTATTCTTATGTCTTCAATAGCCTTCTCTACGAAAGGATTCTCTTTGAACTGTGGTTGCTCTTTTAGCTTATTGTACTTCATACAGCTAAATGTTTTATCCCACAAACATAGTAAAAAAGCTAAATTGAAAGTATATAACAGCTAAAAAATATTTAGCTATTGAGCCTAAAAAAGCTAAATCAAAGTTACCAAATAGCTAATAATATTTTAGCTATTTGGTATATATATGGCTAAACCGTCATTTAGCTACTAGCTAAATTTCATTTAGCTAGTAGCTAAATGACCCCCCTTGATAATCAGTTAGTTATAGCGTTTTGCTTCTTAGCCTCTTAATACACCTATTTTTTGCCTGTTTTTGAACCTGATTTTCTTTCCAATTCATCGGCCTGAGCGTTCATTACTTTAGCTTGCTCTGCCGCTTTACGGGCGGCCTCCCGCTTCAGATCGGCGCTCTCTTGCTCAAGCACCCACTGTGTCAGGTCGGCTTTGATACTATCGCCGGGGAATTTGTCTTCGGCAAAGGCGGCATACTCTGGGTTAGCCTGCTGAGTGTAGCGCCATTTCCAGTGGGCTACCTCAAAACTATCTCGCTCGTCGCGCCATTTGACCGCGTAGTAAGCCATTATACCCGTTGTAAATAGCGATGCGATCAGTAAGACTGTTCCATACTGCACCGCCTGGCCAATCCGATTGGCTGGGCTTTGGCTAATTGTCTGACGGATGGCCCGTAACTCAGCCAGAAGCTGAGGTGACTCCCTGGGTGTCTCTGGTTCCGGTGGTTTCTTTTTGGATGACTCTTTAAGCTGATCCCGTAGCCCGTTGATCGCGTCGGCCACCCGTTGCAAAAACGGTTGCAGATCGGGCGGGGCAGCCGGTTCGGGCCGGTCTTTAATGAGTTTGGTTAAGTCGGCCACATCGTTGGTCAGGCCTTCGACCATCTCGGTCAATAAGGTTTTTTGCTCTTGTCCGTTTTCCATCACGTTGACTTAGGTTTTATAGTCTCATGCCCCTACCCCGATTTTCGTCGATTTGCGGGCCTATCGGTTGCTTGATGCCCTGTTCCTGCTTCTGGGCCTGTTCGTGGTTCAGGCGTAGTTTCTGAGTAATCTGGCCCATACTCAGGGCCCGGTCTAACTCGCTCCCCTTGAAGCGGTAGCCATGTTGCTCAAAGCGTACCCCAACGGCTTGGCCAGCCTGATTGGTGCCGATCTCCATTTTGATCTGTCTGGCCTGCGCCCCTTGCCGCAGCTCCTCCAGACTCCTGGCGCTGGCTACCAGGCTGCGCACTTCATCCCGCAGGCCAATCCGGGTGCGGTCGGGTTCGGGTAGGTTGGTCAGGCTATGGCGCTGCTTCTGTTCCTGCACCACGTTTAATCCGTGCTTTAGCTCCAACTCCCGCAAGAGCTTTTGGGAACGGGCAAAGTTGTGGCTGTCACTGATGGTTTGCCCATCGTTGCCCACCCGATTCGCAATGATGTGGAAATGGGGATGGTCAGTGTCCGTATGCCGAATCACCGCGTACTGGGTATTCTCCAGATTCATCCCCTTGATCCAGTCCTGGGCGATGGCTTTCATTTTCTCGCTGTCGAGTCGGGCGGCTTCCTCGGGCCTGAACGAGATGGAGGTATGCCAGACAGCCTGCCCCAGATTGGGATTCATTTTGCGCTGGGCGTTGAAGTCGGCCGTCATCTCCTCGCGGTTGTAGTCGCGTACTCCCTGCGACAAAAGCACTTCTCCTATCCCCTTTTCCACCTTCTCGTACTGGTAGCCAACGCAACCCCCGAAGCTCTTGCCGATGCTGGTCTTGCCGATCATTGGGGTAAAAGGTTTTTGAGTTGGGTTAACACGTCGTCGGCCTTGAAAGCAACCGTTCGGATACCATCGGCCTGAGCCTTCTTGACAAGCTGGTTGAGGTTGTTGCCGATGGCCCGCAGCTCGTTGAGTAAGGGAATAACCTCGGGGCGGATAGCCGCTTTGATCTCGCCCGTCAGGGCGGCTTGCCGGCAGTAGTCCGACACACTCAGACCAGCGGCTTCAGCCCGGCTCAGGATCTTCTCGTACTCGGCCTGACTAAAGCGCACCGTAGCGCGGGGGGCCTGCTGGCCCTCATTGTACTTGCGGGGTCTACCTCCTTTGCGGGGGTCTTTGGGAGCTTCGGTAGTACTCATCTTTTGCGACGATAGGAGCGAAAGACAGCCGTTTATAGCCAGCAGGCGGAAAGCGGGACGGAGACGAAAACCGACCGTAGGGAAGGTTTACGCCGACGTATCCGCTGACGTTTGCGCGGCTATAAACATGGCTGGCTTCTTATACACCGAGCAAAGTTAGTACGCGCTAGCTTTTTACCAAACCAAGCAGTGTTTTTCTTCCCTTTCCAATTGGATTTACCTCTTGCCGAACAGCCATTCTCGAAAACTGGCCGGGCGTTTCTCAATAGCTTCCCGAATCGATTGTAGTTCGGTCGCCTGACTATCTTTCAACTCGATCTTCAACTTCTCGACTAGATCAGTTACTAGGTCTTCGGCTCTGGCCGGTGGTTGATTGCCTTTTTTAATTACGTTTGTAGCAGCCTCCCGTAGCTCATCATTGAAGAATTGACCTAATGTTTTGCCGGTTCGTTCAGCCCCTTTCTCAATGACACGTCGGGTTTCTGGCTCGATGCCTCGAACTGTCCATTTCGCTGGTTCTGGTGTTTGGCGGGTAGGTCTGCCCCCTTTAGCAGATGTCGGACTTATTTGGGTTTCTGTCTGCCCTTGCTCTTGGGGGTCTGAATCAGGTATTCGGTTGATCATGTATGTGTCTGTCTTTTTGTCCGACACATAATTAGACAAGATTTGAGCCTTTTACAACCTGTCGGACATTTCAGCGTATTTGTCCGACCTCACATAATCACTGATTACATTATAGAAAAGATCTACGTGTCATATTGTATACGGGCTTTAACTGGTTCTAAAAAGAAATCATACAGTTATGAGGTTAGTCCAGCTTGTTTGTACACTTTTAGGCTGCTTATTTTTCCTTGACCCGCCCGTAGCTCCCACCTTTATTATTGACCCACCTAATGCTACCGCTTTGTTGAATGACTCGACTTGGTTTGGTAAAGCCCGAGCACTCCACCACAATTTTAAATATGACAGGCCTTGTACAGACAAGCATTTTAGCTTGGGTATCATGACCGATATTCCTCATTCCAAGGAACACTACAACCGTGCAGCCCCTGTAACGGGTTGTATGGGTCAATGTCTAGCTAGTCAAGTATTCAGTATTTCGGGCGTTCCTTTAAAAGTTGGTAAGTATGACCTGTCCAGGCTGCAACGATGTCACGGAGCTTCTCTTCCCGCCATCTATATTCTTTTGGTTGGAGGAGATGTAAGTGTTGGTGACTTCTATGGTCAACAGGGGTGGATTGAAGTGACTAAATACGAGCCAGGTAGTAAGCAAGTAGAAGGCAAGTTTGAAGCTACCCTGAAAAGCAGTCAAGGAGCGATAGTCTGCTTCACTAAAGGGAGATTTAAAAGCGAGTTGTTAATAGAGCCTTAGTTAACATATTCGTACTTATAAAACAGCCATCAACCTTGGAGAGAACAAGTACAGTTATACCCTATACATGCTTACTAACATTAAATCCTACTATCAACCCTATGGAACGCATTGCTAAATACGGATGCCTGCTTGTGCTACTGGCCCTTGGCAGTTGTAAGAAAAACGACAGCATGACTCCTGGGGGCCCAGTAACGATGTATTTGATAGGGCGATGGAAACTCGATAAAATAGTCACCCCTACACAAGAAAAACTTGCCGATCGTTTAGGATACACTGAAATTCTGGAAGTGGGGAATGATCAAATTGAAGATTATGAGAAAATTTTCCGTGATGAGAAACTTATCTCTACCTACGAACGGAGCCGGATAACACATCCAGTGGCTAGTGCAAAAAATATGACTGCTACTATAACGTATAGAAACGGTCTAAAACGGTTTTATAAAATTACAAATACAGCGAAACTTGGTGAATTTCGATTAGAAACATCTGCTTATCTGCCCGAGATTGGAACCCCTCAGGATTCTATCAAATACTATTACAGTTTCATACCCTGATCTATGCCAACTTATAGGGAGTGGTTATTGAACGGTATCAGGCTTAGCGGGTTGGTATCCCAGATAAACCTTAATTATCAATTGTATTTTTTAGCTTTTTCTAAAGTTGATGAGGACTGTCAAGACTTGCCAATTCTGAAAAAAGTCGAATAACATAATGCTACTTATAAAACGGGTCTGGGAAATGTACAAAATTTAGGGTCGTCTAAACCTTGTACATTTCCCAGACCCGTTTTATAACTAATCTTATGTAAAGAAAATATTCCAAAAACACCAAAGGCTAAATTTAGAAGCCAGCCTTTGAAAAATACAATATGAGAACCTTACTTGAACTCATACAAGACTTTGATTTCTTCTCTCTTGTTAGTAAAATCTGAATACTCATTTACTTGTAAAGCTTGAGAGCCGTCACAGTTGAAAACGTGGATGTAAGGCGAAGAATAGAAGCCTGATTGGTCCTCAATCACTGTTTTACCCTTATAACTATAAGCTATCAATTTGAATGGTGTCGGCGTTCCAGGGACAGTTCTGTCTGTCTGCTTAGTTATTTTGTCTTTCAGCCAAGTGAGCTTGTTAACGGGATCTGTCTCACCGCAAATAGTTGTGCTATTGACATCACTTTCTGGATTGATGTCCTTTTTTGACTCACATGTTTCTGCGGTTGAGATAACTACAACCATTAAAGCGAATAGAATTATAGATTTCTTCATGTTATCCAAAGGTTAAACTGATGTACGACAAGACGCTCAAAACTCAGCAAGGGTTGGAAACCCTAAATTTTTTGTTGTATAAGTCCAATTATGTTAGTAGACTTAACACTGAAAGACCTAGACTATCAAACCAGTTTCTTACATAGAAAAACACAAAACTACAGGTTCTAAAAACGATATCCAGCACTTAGGCCCACCGTCGATAGGCCACCGACTAAGGTAGAATTGCCATTTCCATTGAGTACATTACCGCCGATACTTGCCCGCACCCCCAGAACTATTCGAGAGGTTAAGGAATACTCATAACTGCTCCTCAAAGTAAAAGCTAAGTTGAAATCATGGCTATAGTTTCTGGTAAATGAGACATCTGTAGGTTGTTGGCCGCCAGCAATAGTTGTACCCGATAAATTTGCTACCAGACCATTTCTTGTATACCATAAGGAGGGACCCGCCCCAAGCCGGAAGGCATGTCGATTACTTCTCAGTAAATTATACATCAATGTCAGATCAAGCGTAACCAGTTGAGAGCGATCCCCAAGAAAGAAGAATTGATAGGGCGTAAATTGCTCCCGAACATACCTATTTGTATAACTGACTCCAGTTTCAGTACTCCATCTACTTTCAGCCAACCTTTTGGTATAGATCAGGGAATATTTGGGAACTGGCGATTGTGGCCGTTGATCGGCTTTTACATAAAGCGCTTCTACATGAAGCTGGACTGAATTCTTATAGCTATGAGACTGAGCGGTGCTTAAGTAAGAAACAAAGCAGAATAGAAAACTAGAAAATAGGCTTTTCGTTGTCATCATCGAGTTTAGCGATACATACAGAAGATCCTAAAACTACTATTTAGGTGTTGTATAAATGCAGATATGTTATGCGAAGTCTGCGACCACACCGGCCGGTACGCCGGAGCGGGACCGGCGTGTTAGTGATTGTGGCGGGTCCGGCCCTGAAGGTAGTCATTGCTGACGCAAAAGGAGTTGAAAAGGGAAATAAAATGTACACTCAAGAAAATTCAATTAATTGAATAACCAGACGAGTGTTTTGTTACTCCTGTTTTTAAAGAAATCTTGTACTTCTTGGTCATTCTTTAAATCAACTGATTTTCCGTCACAAGTGAATAAAGCATCGATTCCAAGTGATGTCACTGGTATGGTAATCTCTATAATTCCTTGTCCTCCAAGTGTGTAATAGTTTACCTCTGTCCCTATATTATCAGGATTCTTCTTAATGCCGTCAATGTACTCTGAAAGCCAACGAACATCTTTGTAACTCCTTGCTTTTTCACAGAAAGCTGTTTCGAGTTGGGGTTCAGCCTCAGATTGGGAAGTACAGTTTACCAGTGAGAGCGAAAGGCAAATCCATAACAAGTTTAATATTGTTTTCATAACACAAACGTTTTTAAATCAAGGCTTTAAGTAGTACTAAAACTTGTCTGATATTGCTTTTTTAGTAGGATGCCATAAAATGACCAAGGGTTGGAACAATTGCCCTTGTTGGGTTATGAGTGAGCTTGTTTTAAGGGACACAAGGTAGAATCTGCATACCTCTGTTTGTCAAATCCAATCCTTGAATTCTGAAATTTATACTGTCATTCTTTAAATCAGTTTACTCGTCTGTTTTAGTTATTTTTTATAAGTAATAACTTAGACCAAAGAAGAACACCTGGTTCTTTAAGTTGCCAGGGTTATTAAATATTAACGTTCCGGTCCGGGGATTTCCTCCATTCAGACCCTTTAATATTGACGAAAAGCTTTGGTAATATTTAGCTTCTGCCTGCCAGTGCTTGTTGATGGAATAACCGGTTGACAACAACCAGCCAAAATCCTGCTTTTTTAAGTATTGAATCACATTCAATGCGTCTGGTGTTGGGTTGCGGTATTGACTCTTTACTAAAAAGCCGACCTGAACACCTGCTTTAATAATAACAGGTAGTTCTTGTAGTGAATACCCAATATAAACAGGAACAGAAAGATAATTATACTTAAAGATATTATCATTACTGATGGTGTTTCCCGTAGACACCTTTACTACATTCCCCTGTTTAGAATACAGCACGTCAACATCAACTGAAACCCGTTGGGAGATTTTTTGCTGCATAGTGATTCCAACCGCATAGGCGGATAAGAATTTACTATTGGTTTCGTTTGGTCCACTGAATTTGGCCAAATTCAATCCACTTTTCAGACCTATCCGAAACGGATTTTCATCCTGAGCTTGAACGGGCCCTAGTTTAAATAAACTGCAAAGAATGAGAACAGGCCAAAGCTTAATCATTAGTGGATAATTTAAAAATAAAGAAGGCCTCCTGGCCTGTTCAAAACATAGGATACAGACAATGAAAGGCTTAATGAAGAATTAGTTGTTTTAGCAAATGGAGTGTCCATCTTTTTAAAATAGTGCAGCGCGGGTTGAAGTTGTAGCATCAAGCGGCGATTCACTGTATGCCGACCAATTACTTGTAAGCTCCCTCCCATTTGGAAAGCTTTATTGGGCTTTTGCGGGTCCAAACTAAAGGCCACTCCGCTACCCAAAATGTCATAGGATATTCGGTCGAATTGTCCGCCGATCCATTCGGGTACTAGGCCTACACCGGCAAAAATGTCCAATCGTTGAATGGTTTTTAACTTATAGGAAATGGTTAATGGAAGCGAGAAATAGCGGGCTTTAACCCCTAAACGGACTAATAACGAAGGATTGTAAATATAGGGTGCAGATACCTCATAAACCCGTTGTGTTGTTAAAAACCGGGCATTCCATAAAAACCGTTTATTGGCATAATTTCCTTCCAGACCATACAAAAAACTAGGTTTGTAGTTGGTTGTTGATCCATTTAAACCAGTGGGGCTCGAAAAGGAAATAGAACGGGCCAAAAAGTGATTAACACCAATTGCTGGACCGACATAAAAGAGTTTATCCTGAGCCTGTAGCAGACTCGCCCATACTAGTAAGCCTGGCAGACAAAAGAAAAATTTCATTCGCTGAGTGATGAAATGTAAACAGGGGTCGGTCCGCCTGAACGATAATACTACGCTTATTTACCCGTATTCCAACCGAATGCCCTAATACCCCTCAACGCTTAGGGGTATGCCCGACAAGTGCTCGGTTTAGCGTACTCATCCAACACCCCACAACTGGGTCTTGTTTCCCCTTTTCCAGTAGACCCTCCCTGTTACCCAATCTCTGCTATGAGTGACTTGCCCCTTAAATTGACCCTTCGGTGTTGGCGTGGGCTCCCTATTTAGGGGCGTTGGCCCAATTTTACACACCTTAAACGTCGGTTTAACGTGTGTAAAATAAGACTAAAACTTCTTATATTTAGATCTCAAACCCCTGGGAGGTATGGAGATAAAGCCAATCAATTTAGAAGAGGCAAAGGTGATCGTTCACAAACTAGCCTTTAGGTGGGCCCATGCGGACCTGCCCAGTG
>DATHAW010000030.1:0-5229 GCA_035296465.1 Spirosoma sp. | reverse complement strand
CAATGCACTCAAACACCTGTGTGCATAACCTTCAAATACACAGCCTGCCATCAACCCACCGGGCACATACCAACTGATGGTCATGGCAACGGGGCAGGGTGCGGATGTTCAGTGCTTTGTCAGGTTCCATCGGGTCAGCCTAAACCATTAGCAAAGCGGGGTTCATGTCTTTGTCCATCAGCCACTAAAAAATCCGTTACGTATGGACCTGCCTTATCATTCTCACAGCCGTCGAACGTTTCTGGGGCAGTTGGCTGCCGTCAGCGCCCTTGCCGTTGGCCCCGACCTACGAGCATCGGCCGCCCCAACGCCAATTCGTGTTCAGGTTTTTACTAAACATTTAGATGGGTTCAGCTACGCCGACATGGCTCGTATGGCGGCTGAAGCTGGCTTTAACGGACTCGACCTGACAGTGCGGCCGGGTGGGCACGTGCTGCCCGAACGAGTTGCCGACGATCTCCCCCGTGCCGTAGAAGCCGCTAAGAAAGCAGGTATCGCAATTCCAACGATCGTTACGGCCCTGACCGCTGCTGACTCCCCCAATGCCGAAGCGATCATCCGTACCGCAGCTGGGCAGGGGGTGCAGGCTTACCGCACGGGCTGGATTAACTACGAGACTAACGAAGCCATTGAGCGAGGTTTGGAGCGGTTTCGCCAGGCACTGGCGGGACTCGCCAGTCTTAATCAAAAAAACCGGATCCATGGCGCCTATCAGAATCACCACGGCACATCGCTGGGTGCACCAGTCTGGGATCTGGCCGAAGTATTGAAGGGTCAGGATGCCCGGTATATGGGGTGTCAGTACGACCTCTATCATGCCACAATAGAGGGTGCCGACAGTTGGTCGCTGGGATTTCGGCGCATCCACCCCTACGTGCGAACGCTTGACGTAAAAGATTTTCGCTGGGCGGGAACAGGCAAAAAAGTCCATCCTGAAACTGTACCCCTTGGCGAGGGAATGGTCGATTTTCCCCGGCTATTCGGGTTGGTCAAACAACTTAATATTCAACCCCTGCTTTCAATGCACTTCGAGTATCCTATGCCCACCGCTGCAGGAGGAGCCGATGCCCGACGGCAGTTGGTATCGCTGATGAAAAAAGACCTTACTGTTCTCCAGGGCTGGCTTCAGACTGCCGGTTTAGGATCATAACAACAGGTTGTTTTAAGCCCAGCTGCACTGACTGGTTTATCAACGGGCGACGATAAGCAAGGCCAGTCCAACAATGTAGCACAGCAACATTCCGTTCAACAATGAAC
Source organism: Spirosoma sp. (assembly GCA_035296465.1). Lineage (GTDB taxonomy): Bacteria > Bacteroidota > Bacteroidia > Cytophagales > Spirosomataceae > Spirosoma. The sequence goes on along the minus strand of DATHAW010000030.1, from coordinate 3,972 downwards.
CTACGCCTTTGGGCGCCTGGCGAAACTCACGCCAGATGTAGATACCCCAGAGCGCGGCTATAACGGTAGCCCCCTGTCCCAGACCGTAGCTGATGGCCGGGCCGGCTTTATCGGACGCCAGAATGCTGAATAGCATACCCAAACACCAGATCATTCCGCCCAGTATGCCCGTCAGATGGTTGCGGCTGCTACCCCGGAAGTAATCGGCGTAGCTGACCGGCGTTCCTTCAAAAGGACGACGCATCAATAAGGTGTTGAACATAAAATTGCTTACCAGAATACCCAGCGCAAAGAATACAACTGCCGTGTAGGGACTCAGCTTACCCGGTTCAGGGCGCTCGAAGTTTGGAAACATTGATTGTGCTACGTAGCCATAAAATAAACCCATCAGGCACCCCGCCACTACCGATAGCAATAGGCCTTTGCTGGATGTATTTGTCGTACCGGACGCAGTTTTTCGGTAAGCGACTGCATTGAGAAGAATGGCCACCACAATGAGGGCCATGCCACCGAACAAGAGTCCCGCACTACCCACCGGCGCGTTGAGGTAGTTGACTACCACGCCAATGACCAGCGCCAGACCAATGCCAACCGGAAACGCCACTGACATACCTGCAATGGAGATGGCCGCTACGAGCAGGATGTTGGCCGCATTGAACAAGACACCACCCCACAGCGCCAGCCCAAGGTTAGCCCAATCGGCCTGCGCTACGTCGGCCAGAAACGAACGGCCACCCTCCCCCATACTCCCCAGCGTGAAGGCTGACAGCACCGCCAGCAAGACAATACCGAGTACGTAGTCCCAGTAAAATAACTCGAACCGCCAGCTTCCAGCCGCTAGTTTCTGGGTGTTGGCCCATGACCCCCAGCAGAGCATAGTGACAATACAAAACAGGACGGCTACGCTGTAAGTCTGAATGATAAACATAACGAAAAAGGTTAGTAGCGGGCGAGTGTGGGTTTGCTACCGAATACAAACAGGTTTCGCAGGCGCATGGTGTACCCTGGGTCGGGGTTTACCAGTTTCACCCGCACCGTGTGTTTGCCCGGGGCAAGTTGATATTTCCACGTCAGGTCATACCGACGCCGGGTAAAGCTGGCCGGTATGTTAGCTGTTTCAATTTTCTGGTCGTCTACATACACCTCCATTTGATATACGAAATCACTTTCGTAGCGGTAGCCGGGCTGATCTTTAGGCCTGGCTTCACCGTCGATGATGAAGCCGATGCCATCGAACGTGGTCGTGTACTCATCGGTCAGATTCTGGTTGATGCTCCGCTTTTCCGTTGGGAAATGACCTGTAAAACCCTGTTCCAGCCGGACAGCGGTGGGCGTCTGCGCGGCAATGATTACAGTCTCACCAGATACCTTGCCGCCGTTGCGCTCAATTACCTGCAGCGCATGTTTCATGCCAATGCCATAGACATCGTTAAGCGACATGGTCGTGTATTTAAAATCAATGTCTTCTGCTTCTTTCAGGCCCTGCTTCCAGTACGCCGGTATTTTGTCATAACCGAGCATAGTGCCCAGAATACCCCCCGCACTCGATGGGTTACAGTCCGAGTCCTGCCCGGCGCGGGTGCTGATTTGCATGGTTTTGGTATAGTCGCCCTGCCCATACAGGAGGCCTAACACAATGTAGGCTGCGTTTACTTTGGCGTCGATATTATAGGGATTGAATACCCCATCGCTGCAGCCTACCTCGTCGGTCCACTTACGCTGTATCTCCAGCCAGGTCCGTTTCCAGTCAGTTGGAAACTGGTTGTGCCACTTGATGACGTCGGCGATGCACTGATGAAAAGTGCTCTGCTGAGGAACGGTTTTCAGGCCCTCACGCACTACGTAGTTGACGTCGTTGCTAACAAAAGCCAGCGAATACATAGCGCCTACGTATACGCCCCCGTACCAGCCATCGCCATAATTCATGATATGACCAATAGGATCACCGATTTTCACCGCCGTATTGGGCATACCCGGAGCCATCAGGCCCGAAAAGTCGGCTTCAATCTGAAAGTCAATATCGTCGGCGTGGGGGTTGTTGAGCCAGTGACCCGATTCGGGAGCTTTCAGGCCATTGAGGATATTATAGCGACCAGCCTGGTTGGCGTGCCAGAGCATGTATTCAGCCTTCGCAAAGGCGTTGGCATGTTCGCCAACGGGAGCGTCGAGGCCTTTTTTCTCGAATACATCCACAAACGTGAGGTCCATGTACAGGTCATCGTATAGTCCTACGTTCTCGGTCATGGTCTTTTTTATGTAGCCGTCGTACCACGGAATGGGCTGGTAGTCATTCATCATGGTCCCATTGAATTTGAATTCGGTTGGTCCGCCAAACGTGCAGCCAATCACCTGGCCGGCCCAACCACCTTTGATCTTGTCCTGTAAGGCGGCTTTAGTCAGCGTAACGGTAGCTGCTGTTTTGGCGGCTGGCGGAGTCATTTCAGATTTCGGAACGGGTTCAAAGGCGGTCAGGGCCAGCAAACCCGCCAAGAGAAGTAGTTTTTTCACCGGATATTTTTCTATATGAGATGGTTATCAATTAAGTCAGACCGTCAATACCGGAAGCGTATCAACCTCATGGCGGTGGGGCATTGAGGCCTGGGCTCCCAGCCGCGTAACGGATATTGAAGCGGCTTGGCAAGCGAAGACCACGGCATCGGACAGGTTTCGGTTTTCGGCCAGCGCTACGGCCAGCGCCCCGTTAAAACAATCACCAGCCGCCGTCGTATCGACAGCCGTTACGGTTGGAGCCGCAATAAGTCTTCCCTCCGCACCCGATGACAGATAGGCACCACGCGCTCCGAGCGTAATAACGACGTTGGCTACACCCGCATCATGGAGCCAGCGGGCAGCCCGTTGCGCCGTAGCTTCGTCGGTGACCCGAATACCCGTCAGCAGTTCGGCCTCCGTTTCATTTGGCGTGATGGCATACAGGCAGGGCAGGATAGCGGGGTCCAACGGTTGAGCCGGGGCTGGATTCAGCACCACCCGCATCCCGCGTTTGTGACTCTCCCGAATGGCGTACTCAACGGTTTGGATTGGTGTCTCCAGTTGAAGCAGCACTACTGCAGTATCGGGTACGGCGGCTAAAGCCTGAGCTACCTGTGCCTGCGCCAGCTGGGCATTGGCTCCCGACGCGACCATGATGCAGTTTTCGCCCTGGCTATCTACCCCAATCAAGGCTATACCCGACGGTTCATCAGGGTCGGTTGTAACAAAGTCGGTGCGGATACCTTCCCGCTCAAATTGATCGAGAGCCTCTCGGCCAAACACATCGTTGCCAACAGTAGCCACAAAGGCAACGGGTTTATCAGACGCCGGTAACGACAGGCGGGCAGCGGCCACGGCCTGGTTAGCTCCTTTACCACCGGGATTCATCAGAAAGGTGCCGCCAATTACGGTTTCGCCGGGGGCAGGTAGTTTAGTAGCTCTGATCACCATATCGGTGTTCGAGGAACCAATCACGCAGATACGTGGAGACATAAGTGGGATTAGTGGGTAGACAAAACTATGAATTTTTTGCACCTATTGAAGCCGGATTTTTCCTTATTCCCGTCGGTGGAAATCCTGCTTATTTCTCCAATCAGAAATAGCCCGGAAACGAGTGGGTCATCGCACCATAAATCCCGGTTTTTCGTTTTATCAGCAATGGCTTATGAGCTGACACAGCCAGTACGCTGGTTGCTCTCTCCTTCTTTCATTTCATTACGTTTCCATTTTTTATGCAACGTTTTTTCTCGTGGGCAACGCTCCTGTATGCTGCACTGGCGGGACTTAGTCTGTTTGGTTGCCGTGGCGACCGTGACATTGAACCAAGTTTCTCGGCCGACTGCCTGGTTAAAGCCTCGGCCAACAATGGTCAGGCCATAGTCGGGTCATACATCGTTACGTATCAACCTGTATCATCCCCACTGACCGCACCAAACGGCCGTATGGCCGCTGCCGAAACGGCAGTAGCGCAATTGCTGACCC
>DATHAW010000029.1:0-10967 GCA_035296465.1 Spirosoma sp. | reverse complement strand
GTGGTCTGGGCACGGTGGTGGGTAGTCCGGGTGGTCAGATTCTGATGGCCAATGGTACATCCTTCGCAACGCCCCTGGTGGCGGGGCTGGCAGCCGGTTTTTGGCAAGCCCATCCCCGGCTTACGGCCGCCCAGCTAACCGCAGCGCTTCGCCAGTCGGGCAGTCAGTTTAACAATCCCGACGATCAGTTGGGCTATGGCATTCCAAATTTTGAGCGGGCGTCGCTCCTCGCCGAAGGTATGGGGGAAGAGTTGCTGGTGTATCCTAATCCATTCAGCGAGGCCGAGCCGCTGTCGGTCCTCTGGGGCGAGGTAGATACCAACGTACCACTCGACGCCACCCTCACCGACCTAACCGGGCGCATTGTCTGGCGCAGGCAGTACGAAGCGGGTGGCCTGGCTGCATTTTCCCTGCCAAACCTGAACCTTGCCGCCGGCATGTACGTCATGACGCTTGTGGCTGGCGATAAAAAACGAACCGTGAAAATTATCAAACGGTGAGAGGCTCAGTAGGAGTAAAATGGGTGACGCCAGCCTCCCGGCAGGGAACCGGTTACCAGCCCGCTAAGGTATTCAAGACTCAAACACTGGAACTGTCGGCGAGTTGCTACCGACACCAGCGCACAGGTGGCAACCGAAACTGATTCGGCAGGCAGTGGCCGATCCAACATCAGCATCTATAGCTACTTACGTATAAAGCAGTACCATAGCTATCACGCCATGCGTGGGTTTCTGAAGCATACTACCCGGACGCACCATTTATTAACTGGCTTTGTTTCGCCCAGTGGGTACAGGCCTACAGGATCGTCGCTTACACGGCCGCCAGCTGGTTTTCGGTAAACATAACACGCTCTAACCAGCGTTCACCCTGCGAATAGTTCGCGTCCTGCAACTCGGCCAGCGACTGCCGATAGTTAAGCAGTACACCCCACACATCCATCACAAACCTATTCTGGCTGCGCATAACCCGGAAAAAATCGACCGCCTGTGCGTGCGACAGCCCCCCAACGGTTTTAGCAATGGTCATTAACACATCAAAAACGTCGTCGGCCATTTTGGCATCACCGCAGACGTAGAAGTGGCAGTCGGACTGCGCCAGAACTTCCCACAAATCCTGGCTGTGCTGACTGATCAAATGCTGCACGTACACCGTTTGCTCTCCAACTCTGGAGAACGCCACGTCCAGATGGGTCAGCACCCCCGTATCGCGCCAGTTTTCCAGTTCTTCCCGGTATAAATAGTCATTCAAATTCCGGCAGCCAAAATACAGGCGGGCATCTCCAGCACGCTGTACCGGCTGTATCCTATTGCCTTCACCCGGTGCCATATACCCCGTTGATCCCCCATGCTGCGCTTCCCGAAGGGCACGTAACTGCAGTTCGCGGTGTTGCAGAAAACCAACTAGGGGCGATAGCCCCGTGCCGGGCCCAACCAGAAGCATAGGAGCCTGCGGATTGGTGGGGGGGCGGAAGTGGGAGGTTCGCACGGTTATCCGCACCGTGGCTCCCTGATCTGGCGTTAAACCCGCTAAATAATTGGAGCACAGGCCGGGTCTGACCTGACCGCTCTCCGTGGTTAATTGAACAACGCCCACCGTAACGTGAATCTGGTTAGGATAGATCAGCGAACACGACGAAATGGAATACAGACGCGGCTTCTGGCAGGGCAGCAGGTCGATCAACTGAACGAATGGGAGCTTTACTGACGGAAAAGCATCCAGTAAATCAACAACGCTTTCATAGTTGTCGGTCATATATTTCTTCAGCGCCAGGCAGAGCGGGTTATCATCCCCACGTCTCAGGGTTTCAAACCAGTCGCCGAGTCGCTCTTTTTCGGCCGCATTACCAGCCGATGCACCCATAGCAGCTATCAGTTCGTTGACTGGATCGCGGAGCGACAAGTCTACGTCTCTGGTCAGCACCTCCCCAATAGTTACCGGCTGCGGATAAGGATGATCACCGTCTACCATGACTCCGGTTCGATCGACCAGTACTGTTTTGAACCAGCTGCCGGTCTGAACACCAAGTCGATCACACAGACGGTGCACTAATTCCGGCCTATTTTCCGGATAAATAGCCACATGATCGCCCGTTTCGTACCGTAAATCGGTGCCGGTGATATCGAACGCAATGAAACGGGTCGACCGGCTGCCCATGATCACTTCTTTTAACAACTCACGGTTGGCAATGACCGGCACACGCACACCCGGCAACCGGCTTTTGGCCCCATCAATGCCGTCAATTTGTCCCTGATCGGCGGGCAGAAACGAAACGTTCAGCCGCACGGCGTTAGCGCGGGAACCATCGGTGCTGGTGGGGTCTTCACCCAGCAAACGAGCAACCAGGTCGAGCCACTGCCGGAATGTATCAGCCTGCCCCTTGATTTCATCGCCCTGGTGCATATCAACGATCCGCTTCCCCCCAACGCGGGCCAGCTCACGGTCGAGGGTTGCGCCGGCTGCGCAGAAATGAGCGTACACCGTGCTGCCCAGTGCCATTACCGAAAAATTCAGCCGGTTAAAGTGGCCGTTTGGCAATTGCCGGATCCGGGTCAGGAACTTCATGGCATTGCCTGGCAGTTCGCCGTTTCCGAATGTAGAGGTGACCACCAGCACCATCCGCGCCTGATTGAGGTTGGCTACGTCGTATTCATCGAGCGTCATCAAAATTGGATGATGGGCATTGAGACGGCGGGCAGTCTGGCGGGCGAAGTTTTCGGCGGTGCCTGTTTCGGAGCCATAAAGAATCACAATAGGTTCCGTGTCCGGCACATTCTCAGTACCCGTTTTTTCTCCGGCAATGGTCAGGTCTGAATCGACGACCATCCACCGGTCGGCGGCATAGTGATAACTGGGGCTGAGCAGAAAGTCGCGCATTTCGTGATGCCAGACCGGGCTTGAGCTTCCGCCGGCTGGGGGCGTCACCCAGGACCACTGCGCCGGGCATTCGCGCCCGGCCCGCTTTTCCCGCTGGTCGTGCATCAAAAACTGGCGGGAAGCCGTCTGGTGATCTACCAGCGTAACTTTGGCTTTTGAAAATGAATGCAGCACGGCCACGTTCAGTTCCAGAAATGCGCGGTCACGCCAGAGCGTTTGCTCACTCGACGTATCGATACCCATAGCGCGGGCAACGGCCTCTGCTTTGTCGTACCGCCAGTCTTCCCAGATATTACGGGAAATTTCGGTTTCCATGAACCAGCCGTTAAAGGGGATGCATCCATACTGTACCCCACCAATATCCATCCGGAAATTCGAGATGGCCGGCACAGCGCACCATTTTAAACCCAGCCGGCCAAATTCAGGATAGGCGGGATGCTCAAGCGACACTGTGAGTACGTCGGCGGGGTTAAATTCATACAGGCGGGGTGAGCTGCCGGGTACGTCGATCACCAGCGGCAGGCAGTCGTAAGCCGTTTTGCGGGCTGGCGGAGTCCACCCCTGCCGTATAAGCGCCTGGGTGAGGCCAATATTGGCTTTGTCGCCCAGGATGGTGCCGTCGTCCTGCTGATAGGCGGCAAAACGAACATACTGGCTGTTCCAGATGCGGGGTCCCCAGCGCTCAAGTGGCTTTTTAGGCCGAAATACACTCATCACAATTTGCAGGTTCCCTCCGTTTGTGGCCATCCGCATGTGCTCGGCACATTCGCGAAACATGGCATCGGGATCGGTCACATGGCGCAAATCGCGAACGATCATGTTGCGCCACGCGATACGGCCTATGCACTTGGATGAGTTGCGCCAGGCTACCTGCGCGCCATAGGCCAGTTCTTCGTACGTGTGGGTGTAGGTACCGGTAGTGCGCACCTCGCGCTCAATCTCCAGCCACCGACGCTCGTAGTCGGCGGGTTCCCAAGCCAGCTCATCGGCAATGAGCCGGATAAATTCGTTTGCTTGCTGGAGGATGCGCTGCTGATTGAGCATTGGCTGCTTCAACACAGTACACACCCGCTCTACCAGCACTTCCCAGGCGTGTTCCTGCGCGGGGGTAAAATTCGGGATATGCTGCTTCATCACCTCCAGCAATGGCCCGGTGATTTTGGCATACGCTTCCGGCGGCACGTTTACCGAGCTATGAAGCCGGGCCAGTTCGCGCAGCTCCTGATTGACAGCCTGCCCGGCATCCAGCGATCGAACCAGGAATCCAATCGTTTGCATCAGGTGCGCAGCCAGACTATCCACGTCGCTTCGGCCGAAGTAAGGAAGTATCTCAGGATTTTTCTGAAAAAGAAGGCGGTAAAAGTCAATCCCGATGGTCAGCGCATCCGACGTGAGCAGGTCGCCACCCCGGCGCATAATGCTGATGATGTCGGGGGTCAGGGCTTCGTCATACCGGCGGATGGCTTCCGTTACGGGTGGGAGAATGTGAAGGGTAAAAAATCGGTACATGGCCGACTGGGTCCCTTTACTGAGGTTTTCGCGGTCGTATTCTTCAAGGTGGGGAGCATGCGACAAAACCCACGTCCATACCCGTCGGGCGGTCAGCCAGTGAGCGGGACGCATGCCCAGGTCAGCGAGCAACGTAGCATACTCAGCCGCTGTTTTGAGTCCTTCGGCTGGAGTCGGGTAAATACTCCGGTAACTCTCGCGCAACACCCGCTCGGTATGGGGCATAAGCTGCCGAACGCTAACGTCGAACAAACCGGCAAAATAGCCGGGTACCAGGTCTATGGCATCGCCAAAACTGTTGAGCAGATCGGGCTCTTCGTGCAGCAGCCGCTCAAAAAATAACTCGACAAGCATATCCTGGAAGGCCAGAAACTTGTTCCAGCCATCCTTAACGAGGACCTGTTCGGGCGGAGTGAGTGGGGTTAGCTCATCAACATCACCAATGGCTTCTGCTACTGGGGCCGCTACAGGCTCGGGGGATACAGACGTGGGGGTGGCAAAGCCAAGACGCCCTTCTAAAAAGGGGCATGTAGCGCCAGCTGGCTGGGCTGCCTGCTCCGCCGACAAACGAATCTTGACCTGCAGGTTGGGAACTTCGGGCAAGCCGCTAACCGGCAGGGTAACCATCGCACTACTTTGCCCATCGAGGTGCGTTTTGAGGTGCACGACTACCTCAGGGGTATTCTGCCAGTGTGCGTGGTGGTGTCGATACTGAAGTATAAATTGAAGCGAACCGCGCTCGGGTTGTCGTACATTGACGAGCCACTCCGGTTTACGGCGGGTTTGCAGGATTTGTTCGGTCATCAGCCGTCCGGCCTCGTCGTACAACCGAATCACACCACGGTAATCGTATCCGGTTTCAGGATAGTGATGGATCACTACGTCCGTAACGGATACAGTGCGGGAATACGTCGGGCTAATGGCAGATGCTATCACAGTACAAGTCAGCGTAAGAGGTGTCGGCTTATAACAGATTTAGCCGGTTCATCAGCTCAGGCTTGTTAGCCCGGCTTATTGGAATTACTTTTTTACTGATAACCAGCGTGTTCTCTTCGATGTCAACAATTTTGTCGAGATGAACGATATACGACCGGTGTACCCGCAGGAATTGAGACCCTAACTTTTCCTCAAGGTATTTCATCGTTGAATAGACAATATAGGTTTGCGTGGTGGTATAGATTTTTACGTAATCGCCAATGTTTTCGATGTACGAAATCGTGTTGAAGGGCAACCGGATGTAACGTCCATCCGTTTTAATATATATTTCCTCCCGCTCGGAGGGTAAATTAGATTTGGCGTGGGCGCTCAATTCCAGGACCTTTTCAACGGCCAGGTTGAACCGGGGTACTGTAATCGGTTTCTTTAGATAGTCTGTTACCTGGTATTGAAAAGCCTCGTAAGCATAGTCGGTTTTACTGGTTGTCAGCACTACGTAGGGCATAGTCGGCAGCTTTTCGAGCAGTTCCAGTCCCGACAATCCGGGCATTTCAACATCGAGCCAGATGAGCTCAACTTGATTGGCGGCTATAAAATTTAAGGCTGAAACGGCATTATCAAACGTAGCGAGCAATTCGAGCGAACCATGTTGTTCACACAGCCGCGCCAGGGACTTTCGCGACATTAACTCATCTTCGACAATAATACAGGTCAGGCTCATTCGCTAAGACTGTGATAAAATTTGGGTTTCTTTTTGCAAAATAGGTAACATTTCATTAACATCAACAATAATTTCATTACAATATATTTCTATTAATTGTTTTTTGGTACCTTGCTTTATCCTTAACTCCATTTCATTCATTTTATCTTCAATCCACGATAATCCCACCATTCCCAGTGTTGGCTTCAGTTTGTGGGTCAGTTGAGCGAGGGCTGGCCAGTCTTCGTCCTGACACAATATGGGCAGTTCGGCCATCTCGGGTACTATGTCTGTCAGAAACATATCAAACATCTCCAGCGTATAGGCTGTGTCTGTGCCATATAGTTCGGTTAATCGCTTGTGGTCAAGCGATCTGACGGGCTCTGCTGCGGTTATCACGGGCGCATAGCGTTTAAAAATGGCCATGAGCTGGCTGGGCTCAAACGGCTTGGTCAGAAAATCGTTCATACCTGCTTCCATGGCAATGAATTTATGGTCAAGCATGGCCGACGCAGTGAGTGCAATGATGGGTACGTGTTGGTTTGGATTATGGGTGTTCCTGATAGCAACTGTAGCTTCGTAGCCATCCATAATGGGCATCTGGATGTCCATCAGGATCAGGTCGAAGGGCTGGTTTTTGGCTTCCTCAACAGCCATCTTTCCGTCTGTTGCCAGCGTGTACGGTATGTTCCACTTCTTCAGGAGACCACCAATGTACTTCTGGTTCATTACATTGTCTTCTACCACCAGTATATGACGCATGACCAGATCATCTCCTAAAACCACGTGGGTCTGATCCACGCTCTTGGATTCTGACTGCCCCTTCTCTTTAGCAAAAGGCAGCGTAAAGGTGAACACACTCCCCTGCCCGATCCGGCTTTTAACACTGATTTTACCTCCCTGAATATCGACCAGTTGTTTCGTTATAGCCAGGCCTAATCCCGTGCCTTTGTGCTTGTGACCCTGGGGGTTTATCTGCTTGAACTTCTGGAACACCAGGTCGAGTTTTTCATCTGGAATGCCAATACCCGTATCGGCTACGCCAAACTCAATCCAGCACTGTTCCTCATCCTCCTGTTTAAGTTTGGCCGTAATCTGTATGCTGCCTTTTTCGGTAAACTTATCGGCATTGCCCACTAAATTCATCAGGATCTGGTTGAGCATGACGTCGTCGCCGATTAAGTTACCTGTGATGCGTGCATCCAGCATAACATCGATCTCAACGGGTCGTCCTTCCAGCTTCATTTCAAATACTTTCTGCGTAGCCCGCAACAGGCCAATCAAATCGAAAGGACGGCGATGAACCTCAACACGGCCTGCTTCAATCTTTGTCATATCGAGCAAATCGGAGATCAGGCAGTGCAGAAAATCGGCCGATGTTTTCAGAATATCGATGTACTCCCGTTGCTGCCGGCTGGGCTGCGTATCGAACAGCAGGTGCGACATGCCGATGATGGCGTTGAGGGGCGTGCGGATCTCATGGCTCATATTGGCCAAAAACTGCTTTTCGGCCTGTCGGGCTTCTTCGGCAATTTCCTTGGCTTTAGCCAGTTCCTGTTCAAGGATTTTCCGCTCGCTCAGGTCGTAGTGAATCCCCATGGAACCCACCAGTTCGCCGTTTTCATCAATGATGGGCACGTCACTCACCAGCACCCAGATTCGACTGCCATCTTTGCGAATCAGCTGCAGCTCGTAAGAACCGGCGTTACCTTGTTTCCGCTGCCGCTGCTGCTCACTATTCACGGGCCGAAACTCGGGTGGCACCAGCAGATTGGCTGCATTCTGGCCAATCAGTTCTTCCTCCGTATAACCCAGCATGTTGCAGCAGCGCTCATAGGCCCGCAGAATTGTTTGGTCGTTGTCGACCTCCAGCAGCCCCAGCTCCATATTATTCATGATGCCCCGGTACTTTTCCTCGCTCCGGCGAATCTGCTCGCGGGACCGGTAATTTGCCGTCACATCAGTATACCGCCAGAGGTGGCCCATGTACTGCTTATCCAGATAAATCGGGATGTAGTCGCGCTCCAGGATATGGCCGTTTGCCATCCATATTTCCTCTCCGACAACCGCCTGGCGGTCTGCCAGTAATTCATCAATGCGAGAAACGAACTCTTCAGGCTTGTCCATCAACTGCTTTACCGACCGGGTGGACGCCAACCTATCGAGGCCAATAAGCTGATCGGGGCAAACCGGAAGATCAAAGATGTTGCAGAACAGTTGATTGACCAGAATGATGCGCCGGTCCTGGTCTTCGACCATCACGCCCGATGGTAAGTTGGTTATCAGCGTTGTAAGTCTGAGCTGAGTTGTTTCGAGTACCTTCTCGGCCTCCTTGCGGGCCGACACATCCCTGGCTACCGCCACCAGTTCGAGGACTTCGCTGTCTGATTCAATCAAGCGGGCAGTTTGTCCAATCCAGACGACGCGTCCGTCTTTGGCCAGGACCGGGAACTCGGTATAGGTGCTGTTCTGCCGATTTTCCAGCATGGACAGATAAAAATCGAGCAGCTTCTGGCGATATCCGGGCTGAATGATCTGAAGAAAGTGCATACCGACAAACTCCGCTTCGGTATAGCCTAACAGTTGTTCTATGCCGGGACTCACGTACGTAAAATGGCCATCGGGCGAGGATTTGAAGATTATATCCTGCACTGACTCGATAAGCTGACGGTAGCGCTGTTCACTCTGCTGGAGTTCAGCCAATTTATCGCGAATCTGCTGTTCCAGGTTTTCGTTCAGGTGCTGGAGCTGCTCGTTGGCGGAGAACAGTTCCAGCGCTTTTTTTTCCAGAATAACCTCAGCTTGCTTTCGGGCGGTTTTTTCCCGCGTCAGCCGCCTGTTAAGTAGCTCAATGTCCACCATACCTCCTAAAACTTTACAATGTCGAACAATACCACGCTGCCGTCGTCGGATAGGTTTGTCTTGGTGATTATTGCCTTTTCCCCAAAGTGGGCCAGACATCCTTCGATAAGCCCCTGGGCAAAGTCGGATAGTTTTCGTTCCGACTCATAGCGCATAGTCAGGTGGTTTTCGGCGGGTTGAGCCACGGTAAAGTGCGGCAATTCAGCATCTGGATACAGCTTCCGGACTTCGACGTGGACGTAGTGGTGAACGGAGTTCAGCAAGGCGAAGGCTGAGTCGACCCGATCGATGAAGGGCCGGTAACCCCGCGTGAACGAAACAAACATGTAGCGGCCATAAGCCCGCAGTAAATCGGGTATGGGTAACTGCGTTTTCTGGCTCAGATTCTGCACCAACGCAATCATCTCGGCATGGTTGTACGTGCCAATAGCGGTGTAGGTTCCACCCGATGGAAGATCACTCTCCGTCAGTAGCTGGTCGACCAGGCCGTAACCATACTTATCCTCAATCATTTCCAACAACTCGGTAAATACAATTCCTTTCATTAAACGTCAGGGTTGAATGCTTAAACAGTTCCCATAAAAGTAACAAATAATTTTAAATTATTTGTTATAAGTATATTTAAAATAACTGATTTGACCGGTTTTATACCAAAGAACGGGCAAATTATACACTTCATCGAATTACAACGACCAAATCCGTTAACAAATCCAACCTTTGTTCTGTCGAAAGACACAGCACAAAACATAAGCACTCACTTCAGACCTATTCCCACATTCTCTATCTCATGAAGGTCAAGCTAAACGACGAGGAGGTAATTCGGAAGTACCTCAGCACAAGCCCTAACGATTGCTTTGAAACGCTCTACAATCGCTACGTTGGTAAAGTTTATAACCGGTGTCTGTCCATGACCAGAGACGCCGAAATAGCCCAGGATTATACGCACGACATTTTTATCCGCATGTTTGCCTGCCTTGAACGTTTTGAGGAGCGATCAACATTTTCGACCTGGCTCTATTCGATATCCTACAATTACTGTGTCGACCAGCAACGAGCCGCCAAACGCCTGACCACAACCACGCTGGATGGTGATATTGACTGCCAGTTACCCGCCGTTGACGAAGCCGAACGGATTGAGTTTAGCCTGCAGCAGCTTTCGAAGGCAATGAGCACCATTGCCCCGCAGGAAGCGCAAATCCTGCGGCTGAAATACCAGGAGAACCTGGATGTTCAGCAGATCGCGGAAAGAATGAATTTGAATAACAGTGCGGTGAAAATGCGCCTGAAGCGTGCCCGGGATCGGGTTCGGCAGTTGTGTAGTACGTCGGCTTATCAGGTGTAGACCATAACCAGCAAGTCCAGTTCCTGCCAGGGTAAGATATAGTCACTTATCCACTCAAAAAAAGCCACCCGCTAAGCAGGTGGCTTTTTTTTGATATACGAAAGATGTCAATTAATCACCAACGGTTGTCGTGCTGTCAGCGCGGTTTTTGCGCTTATCGGCAACACCCGAACCTGATGAGCCCGTTGACTGATTGGGACGCTGCATTTTGTAGTTACGGTCTGCTACATCCGTAGAAGGTATATGGTAGATGGTTATGCCACCCGCCGGGGCCTGATTGGGCGTCTGACGTTTGTAATTGGCAACATTAGCTCCGCCTGCAACCGGTGACTTCACCACTACGCCCCGATTGGATTCCCACTTCCGGGCCGCAGCCGCTTTATTAGAATGCTTGTAGTTATGCGTTGAATAGGTCGGATCATTGCGCAGCTTATTGCCAGCGCTATTGTCCTGACCGCTTGCCTGTTCCACCACTAGTAGTGTGCCTAAGGCTATTAAGTAAGAGACTATCGCTTTCATGCCTATTTGGGTAATTTCGTTGTTAAATCGCTGCAATACTCAACAATATAACACAAAAATCATCTACTGTATTTATAGTTAAGCGTATTTTTTCTCGTCATTCTAATAATTGACTCCGAATCCAAACAACGTATTATTGTTTTCCTGTTAAACCAACGAACATTCTTAATTTCGTCCGAAAAACCAAATGGTTCCGTTGCGTCAGCTTCCAGCAGAAACCGTATG